>JAJZJQ010000002.1 GCA_021851065.1 Microcaldota archaeon | reverse complement strand
ATGCAGAATTCTTCCTAGCAAACGGCACCGTGCTCAACTCGTGGATGGAGGGCAACATCATCAACGAGAACGCAGCAAATTCGACATGCACATCAGATTCCTCGGCAAATGCCCTTGCAGACAGCGCCAATGTACTGTACTGGGTGAGGATACCAATAAACAGCTTCCTTGCGGCAAACACAGGCACTGCGGTAACTAATACCATATACCTTGGGTGGGCGGGCACTTCAACAAGCCTGCTCAGCAACACTATAACCGGCGAAGCCCCGCAGCTCTCCTGCCCGCAGCCGTGGAACACCGGCACAGGATGCGGCTATGGGATATATTCTTACGGTTATTATGACGATGGTAGCCTGGTATTTCGCAATTACACCAATTTTGCAGGTACAACACTGCCAAACAGCACAAGCACTAGCCTAAGCTTTGGGAGCATATCGGGTTATAATGGGCTTATAATGAAAGGGGGAACGGCTTACAGCGGTTCCAACTACAACGATAACCTGTTCTGGGTAACCCCATCGCTGCCAGCGATCTTTGAATTTGGAGGTACATTCACTACAAGCCCTCTGAGCAGTGTTGAGGCATGGAGCTCTTTTGGCACAGAGAGTGATTGGGCTAATGCTTGCACACCGATAGAAATAGCCACCTTTAGCGGTTATTATTACCCTGGCGGGACCAACTTAACCAAGTCAGCAGGGATTAGCGCCTTGGAATACCATTGTTCTTAGCATACTGCAGTTTCTTGGCTCCTTGTGTGGCAGGTCTGGCATTATTCGTTATTGCTGGCCCTAGAACCTTCGCATCATTGCCTTAACGCGCGCACTCTTTTCATGCAGGAGCAGGCGTTTGTCGATCTGCTTTGAGGTAAGATGCGTGGCCCTCATGTCAATGGAACTGGAATGAGCATTAATAATGCGGAGCCTTAGCTCTGCGTATGCGCGCACGATATCACGCATTATATCTGGCATAATGCCAGTAGTAGTCCTTTTTGCCCTGGTCGCAGACATGGCAGCCCCGGCTTCAATCAGTAGATACTTCCTTTGCCAGGCTAGACCTCTTCTTTGCCAGCACCCTGTATCCGCAGTACTGGCACCTTATGAACTTGTCGAGCGACTTGGCTTCCCTCCCACAGTGTATGCAGACATATGCCATGATTATCATCTCTTGTTTTGAGCACGATCCTTGAGCCAGACTGCGAATTCCTGGTGCAGCTTTGAAAAACTTGTATCTATTATGCGCACGTTCATAGTTGCTTTATACTCTTCCTCGTTTAGGGAAAGTACTGGCACATAATTGTCCATCTTGGCGTACTGAACCTCTACCCAGTGGATCCTGCCTTTCAGGTAGTCTTTTGTCACATCTTCTGACATTGGAAGCGAAGAAAAGCTAAACAGCAGTCCGTTGCACCAGTACAGAGGCATTGTGCCTTGCGGAGTGACCCTGGACCTCAACAGATCATCCCTGCTGACCTCAAGCACCTCGTGTATGACAAGTTCCTCTATTGGCGAGTAGGTTATCTTTGCCACAGTATCATCTCCCTAGAAGCCTGCTGACAGTCTCCCCCGCAGTAGTCTTGAAGGTATAGGCTCCTCCTGCGAATGTAGCATTGCAGTGCCTGCAGTGCCACAGGCCGTTGCCCCTGCGCTTCACGGCCATCTTGCCGCACAGATCGCATTTGTACCTGCGCTGCTTGTCGGCCTTGACTGCCATGTATCTCTTGCGTATGCTTACTCCGTACCTTACATTGAAGTTGGCCATGGTATCACGTTATGCCTTTGCATTTTCTATAAGCTTCCTGAGTTCCTTTGATCTTTCGAATGTTATGCCCATTAGGTTATCGAGCTCCCTTGTCGAGAATGCCCCAGATAGCCCTTTCTGCATTGCCCTGACCACATTTTCGTCGTTTGCTATGGTAAGCCTTGCATCCATGCAGGATTCCTCGTTTCCGTCAGGATCAAGTATTACGCTGTTTGCGATCTTGGCGAATGTGCATGATGTCGCAGTATTTGCTATCTTAAGCCTGCCCAGGCTGCCTTCCCTTATGATGTTGGATTTATCCCCATCTGCCTCGTACTTTGGCATGCGTGCCGTTGAAAGCGCAGCTGCGGCGGCGAGGGTGCCGGCGTCGAACAGGTTGCCATCGTAGTTGATTATGTAGATATCGGTGAATACTTCCCACACCTTACCCTGCTCTATGAAAAGCCCCTTGGTATCGATCATCCCTGCAGCCCTTATGCCCCGGTCTATAACCCTGGCAAGCTCTATCGCCTCTGGAGAGGGTGGGCCTGTCTCGTAGTTTGGCGAAGCCACAGGAAGCAGCTCGGCAGAGGTTATCATGTTGCCCTCGTCAGGCTTATCTGACATTGGTTCGCCAACACCGATCTTTACTCCTGCTATCACCTTTGTGCTCCCTAGCTCAACCTGAGCGCTGCCCTCCGCATTTGGCATGATTCCGGTGGCCAGGTTTATCGGCCTGAATTCTGAAGGATCCCTCCCATCCTCGCGCGTGCCCCTTACTAGGAGATCTTTTATGTAGTCCTCTGTTACTGCTCTTATATGCATGACCATCACTTGTATTTTTCCAGTATCCTCTCGTATGAGAGCTTGAGCGCATCCTTCTGCAACTTTGATATGTACTCTCCTGATTTCTTCACCATTTCCATCCCTTTCTTTATCTCATCCCTGCTAAGGTTGCCGTCCATCTGCAGCAGCATTATGTCGCCTGTGCGCGGGCCGATTGCTACAGGCATGTCGGCATCAGAGTAGTTGTCCTCGATCTTGTTTAGATCGAGTATGAGCATGTCTCCCACCTTGCCTACCGACACCGCATAGGGTATGTCAGTCATGGGTATGCCTGAAGCTGCAAGGGCTACTGATGCGGCTGTGATTCCGGCGGCGCGTGTTCCGCCGTCAGCCTGCAGAACGTCTACAAAAAGGTCTATTTCAGCCCCTGGGAATCTGTCGAGCAGTATGACATTCTCGAATACCTCCTTCGTGACTTTTGATATCTCTATCGACCTCCTGTTAGGACCTGATCTGCCGTGCTCTTCAAGCGAGGAGAATGGCGACATGGCGTACCTGCACTTTATTATGGCACGCTCTGGATCCTGCACATGCTTTGGCAGCGCCTCCTTGGGTCCGTAGACCCCCGCTATTATCTTGTTGTTGCCCCATTCTATATATGCAGAGCCTACTGCGTTCTTCACAACGCCGACCTCTATCTTTATGTCCCTTAGCATGTCTGGCGTCCTGCCATCAAGCCTCTTTCCATCCTTTATAAGTTCCGGTTTATTGCTTCCTCCCATTCACTGCACCTTATTGTTCCTGCCCTGCTCGAGCATCGTTTTTATCCTTTCGGTGAGGCCAGTGGTATGCGCCTCTTCCCCAACTTTCAGTATGGCTTGGGTAGCAAGATCTATATCTCCGCCCTTCATCCATATCAGCCCGTTGAGGCCTATTATGACCGATGTAGCCGTAGCGTCGGTTATCTGCTTTATCATGGTGCTGTTCTTGCCTATTATCCTGGGTATCCTTGACGGCTTTATCGACATCAACTTGCCGCCCCTAAGAGGGGTTGGTTTTAGCAGGACTATAGTCCCGCCCTTCTCCAGTACCTTGACGTTAGCAACTATGATGTCGTTTGCGCTTATCTCTGCTTCCAGGAATTTTGTGAGCGCAAGGCCTTTGTACGGGGCGTTGAGGTTTATTGTAAGCGTAGTGCCCCTATCCTCCTCGACAACGCCTATAACTGTATCCCCCGGCCTTGGATTCCATAGGCCCTCAAGCGGAGTAAGCACTTTCCTTTCATCGTCGAAATAACCAAGTATGCACGAGTATGTGCCATTCCTGTCGGTTATGGTATTGTCTATCCTTATCTGCGTATCGTGTATCTTTTCTCCTGGAACCACTATTCTCTGCATAATTACACCAGATTCTTTGTGATTGCGCTGCCTTTCGTATAGCTGTTTAGCTTCTCGAAGAACTCGCCCTGCAGCCCTGCAGGGAACTCGAGAACCGACTTGAGAGAGCCATCTGACTGCCATTCCTCTGATTTGAGGCCGTACTGCTTTAGCAGCCCGTAGCACCTGTTGGCATACTCGGCCGGTATTACAACTTCCATCTTGGCTGTAGCAAACTTTATTGGAAGTATGATATTTATCTTCTTTACTACTCCATCGACCTGCTCATTTGCGTTCCTGAACGGATCTATTGAGACCTTTGCCTGCTCCATTGCGCCTTCTATGCGCTGCAGCGGGTGCGGCGCATTGGTGCGTGGATCAATAGAATTCCTTGCTATTATGCTTGCTACCTGCTTGCGCTTATCCTCGGCGAGCTTGGCGCGCTGCTCGGTAGTTATAGGGACGTTGCCGTGCTTTAGTATTGTTTCTGCTATCTTGACTATGTCAGTTGTTCCGAAAGCCTTCCTGAGCTTGTCCTCCCCCTGCCTCTCGCCCTTGTTTGCATCAATGAAGACCTCCTCAGCCTGCAGTGCAGCCATGGGGTCGCTCCTCTTGCCAGTTATGTACTCGTATGCGAGGTCCGCATCTACAAGTATCTCGAACTTCTCCCCGCCTGTTGAGTATTTCGCTACTACCGTCTTGGACATCAAATTCACTGTGTAGTTAAAGGTCAGAGGTATTCCTTGAGTTTCTCAGGAGTTAGTATTGTGAAGTCTTTGCCATCCTGCACGTACCCTATGTCAACAGTATCTTCAGTTACGGAAGACTCACTGACCTTCTTTATTATCTTTATCCCAAGACCTATGGCATCGTCAAGATCCATGTTGGGTTTGTATTCCTTGGTAAGCAGCTCTGTTGCCACCTTCTTGCCGCTGCCTATAGCATCCGCCCTGTATCCTAGGAACGATGCGCCGGGCTCTATCTCATAGAGACGAGGAGACTCGTCTATGCCGCCAAGAAGCACTGATACCGCATAGGGCCTTATGCCGCCATACTGGGTTGCCTGCATCATGTACGAGGATATCTGCTTTGCCAGGGATTCTACTGACTTGACGTCATCGAATATGAGCTTGTGATTCTGCGTGCTCTGCCTGGCAGTATCTATTATATGCAGGCCGTCTGCCACCATTCCGCTGTACGTTGCGCCTATGCGGCCGTCTACCTTGAAGACCTTCTGTATGGTAGAAGAGACAGCAAGCGGCTCGCTTATGTTCTTGTGGGCCACGAACAGCACGCTGTCTTCTGTTGTGATGCCTATTGAGGTTGCGCCCTTGCGCACCGCCTCCTTGGCGTACTCTACCTGAAACAGCCTGCCATCAGGATTGAACATTACTCCTCGGTCATATGCTTGCACGTTTGGATACACAAATTACACCCTTTTACAACTAGAGAATAATCACACATATTTGATTGGCTATGATTATATACTTTTGCTTTTGAATGCAGGAGATGGTGACCGAGGGTATTAAGCTGCGTGGTGAAAGCATAATAATGTCTGGATGCAAGATAGTGGATGAGTAACATGGAGGAGGAACAGGCGCATAAAGATGAGATGCCAAGACAGATGCATCCGTCTATACTGCAGGTGATTGAGCAAAAGAAGAACATAAGGCAGAAGCTTGCAGGCATAAAGCACAAGATAGGCATATACAGCGCCAAGGGAGGCGTTGGGAAGACAACAGTGGCAGTTAATACAGCGTACACGCTCAGGAATATGGGCTACAAGGTAGGACTGCTTGATGCAGACATAGACTGCCCGAATGTCGCCCTGTTCCTTGGCATTAGCGGCACATTCTCTGACGAGTACCCCCTGAAGCCTTATGAGAAGGACGGCATAAAGGTGCTGTCGACTGCGATGTATGTGGATGATGAGAAGAAGCCGATTATATGGAGAGGGCCGCTGGTAGGCAAGATGGTTAGGGAATTCCTTGAGAATGCCCAGTGGGGAGAGCTTGATTACCTGATAATAGACTTATCGCCAGGCACTAGCGATGCGCCGCTCTCCATAATCCAGCTTCTGGACCTTGACGGCTTCGTACTGGTCACTACGCCCCAGCGCATAGCCTCAGTCAATACGATAAGATCTGGGATGATGGCAAAGAGGCTTGGAGTTGCAGTGCTTGGAGTAGTGGAAAATATGTCCAGGGGAACCCCGACTGGAGCAAAGCAGGTTGCCGATGCGCTTGGATGCGATGTGCTTGGCACCATCAGCCTGGACGAGAAATTGGGTGAGCTGAGCGATGCTAACAAGATACCAGTCAACGAGGACGGAAAGATAAGAGAAGAGTTTATAAGTATACTTAAGAGAATAACTGGTTAGGCGCGGTGGTGATGTGGGAGAACCCTTCGAGGACATGTTCAAGGAATCAAAGATCTTCTCAAACCGCGAGGTGCTCTCACCGCATTATATGCCCCATAATCTAATCTTCAGGGACAGGCAGATACAGGAAATTGCCAAGTTCCTCACGCCCTCGCTCAGGGGGGACAGGGGGCGCAACATATTCGTATATGGCAAGACTGGTACAGGAAAGACTTCGTGCGTTAAGAATGTTATAGAGCGCGTCAGGAACCTGCCTGTGTCAAAAGCCCGCATATCCTACATAAACTGCAGGATATACAACTCCAGGTACAGGGTTCTGCAGAAGATAGTGAGCGACTACCTTCCCCTGTATGCCAAGCGCGGCTTTGGGATGGTCGACATATACGAGAAGATAATAGGATGGATAGAGGAGGATGGGAAGGTGCTGGTTGTGGCACTTGACGAGATAGATGTCGTGAAGGATCTTGACGATCTTGTATACACGCTCACAAGGGCCAATAGCGACATAAAATCCGGGGGCATAACCATACTTGGCATATCCAATAATGTTAGCTTCAAGGAGAATCTCGATCCGAGAAGCCTTTCGACGTTGTATGAGAACGAGCTTGTGTTCCCGCCATACAACTCCAACGAGCTTGCGCAGATACTTAAGGAGCGTGTTGAGAGCGGGTTCAGGAAGGGAGTGGTAGACCAGGCTGCGATAAACCTTGCATCGGCACTTGCTGCCAAGGATAGCGGGGATGCCAGGCTTGCGCTGAAGATACTTACCAAGGCGGGAGAAATAACAGAGGAGAAGGGAGGTGAAATGGTCGGGCCAGACCAGGTTGGAGAGGCAGCCAGGTTCGCAGAGGAGGACATAGCTTACGAGCTCATAAATACACTGCCCGAGCACCAGAAGCTCATCGTCTATGCGATAGCCCTGCTGTCGCTGCAGGGCAGCAGATACAAGAGGCTCAGCGATGGAGGTGACACTTACCTTTTCAGCGGGGACATTTACGACAAGTATGTTGCCATAGCGAATTCCCTGCACAGGGAGCCGAAGAGCTCCAGGTGGTACAGGAAGTATATGGTGGATCTGGACATGCAGGGCATAATAGTCTCGTATGAATCAGGAAAAGGTGTGCGCGGGCATACAAAACTGGTAAAGCTCTCGTATCTTCCGGAAAAGATAAAAGATACAATAGAGAAGACGCTCGCCAAGGAGGCGGAACTGTGAGGATAGCCATACTCTCGGACTTTCATCTTGGATACGAGAGATTCAGGGAGGATGCTTTCAGGCAGGCCGAAGAGGCTCTTGGCAGGGCTGCAGAGCTTGCAGATGCAATGCTCATACCAGGAGATATATTCGATGGCAGAACACCAAGGCCAGATGTTATAGCTGAGGCGATAAACCTATTCAGGAACCTCTCTAGGAGGAAGTGGAATGCACGTGTGGTGGATTTCGTTGGTGACGGATCGCATTACACAGATGTGCCGATAATAGCGATACCCGGAACCCATGAGAGGAGGGCGCAGGATGACGCTGATCCGGTGGACCTGCTCGGTCTCGCCGGACTGCTCGTAGACGCCAGCAACGCAACAGCTGTCATAGAAGCAGGGGGCGAGCGCGTTGCCGTACGCGGCATAGGGGGCATTGCTGACGAGCGCTTTGGGCAGGTAGTATCTGAACAGAATCCCAGACCGCTTGAGGGCGTGTTCAATGTATTCATGTTCCACGAATCCCTCTACGAATTGCTGCCATTCAACGAGCAGTTCATGCGAATGGAGGAACTGCCGGGAGGCTTCGATCTCTACGTGTGCGGCCACATACACGGCAGGGTGGAAGGCAATGTGCACGGAAAGAAGCTGCTGATACCTGGCAGCACTGTGCTTACGCAGCTAAGGGAGACCGAACAGGAGAGAAAGGGATTCTACGTATATGACACCAAGTCTGGAGCATACGAACACGTAAAGATAAACTCGAGGAGGTTCGTGCTGCAGAAGGTTGATGTGAGCAAGCTTGGTGAAGGCACAATAGTCTCTGCGGTAGAGGAGGGAATAGAGAGCATGATTAATGCCTCGAACGACAGGCCTGTCATAAGGGTTGTCATGGAGGGGAAGGTGCCGCGCGGCTCGAGCATTGAGACATACCTAAACGACATGCCAAGGAAATACGACGGCAAGGCTGTAGTGGAGATATCAAGAGCAGGTATCGAGGAGGAGTCTTTGCGCGCTGCATCTGCACAGGGGAAAGTGACTTTCGAAAAGATGTCGGTCAAGGACATAGGGATGGGGATCTTCCTTGAGAACCTTAAGCAGCAGGGAGTCGACACAGGGCGCGTTGGCCCGGTTGACCTGCTTGAGATGCTCGGCTCGGACATGGGCAAGGACAAGATAGTGAAAAAGGTTATGGAAGAGCTGCTTAAGTAGTGCTACTTCATGCCCCTGTATCTGGCGTATTTGAGCAGCGCTGCAAGCGACCTTACAGCAGCCGTGGGAGATTCGTAGACAGGCAGGCCTGCGCTCTCCATCATCTTAGTGTGCATGGCGGTGTATTCTGCACCTACAGACAGCACGATGAGAGGCTTGTTCATGCGCTCCTTTAGGCTCACCAGCTTGGCAGCCAGCTTTGAATCTGCTCCAGGAGTCTGGAACAGCACTATTGCAAGCACCATATCTATATTGCTGTCTGAGGTGACTGCGTTGAGTGCGATCTCGTATCTTTTGTCGTCTGCATCTCCTGCAAGATCAAGAGGTATGCGGATGTTGACAAGCGGAGGCAGCTGCTTCCTGAGGGAAGATGCTATGCTTGGGGAGAACTCGGCAAGCTGCAGCGATTCCGTGATGCCGATTGCATCCGCGCTGAGGACCCCGGTTCCGCCTCCGTTGGTAATTATGGCAACCCTGTTCCCTTTAGGGAAATCGCAGGAGTCGAGTATCTTGGCGTAATTGAGCAGGTCGCTTAGGTCGTCAGCAATGGTGAAACCGTACTGCCTGAACAGCGCTTCGTGGGCTTCGTAGCTCCCTGCAAGAGCAGCAGTGTGTGAATGCGCAGCCGCGGAGCCTGCCGCTGTCCTGCCTGCTTTGAGCACCACCACGGGCTTTTTCTTTGTTATCTTCCTTGCAATCTCTATGAATTCCTTTCCGCGCTTTATCCCTTCAACATACATTATCACGACCTTGGTCTCCTCGTCGTCCATGAGGTAGTTGAGTATATCGACCTCGTCTACGTGGGCCGCATTGCCATAGGATATGAACTTGGAAAGCCCGAACCCTTCCCCTGAGATTAGGTCGAGCACCGTGCTGCCTACGGCCCCGCTCTGGCACACGAAGCTTACCCCGCCGACTTCAGGCCTGCTGAGCTTGTAGGTGGGGAGAAATAAGGTGTCTATGCGCGAGCGCGGATCCATGACCCCCAGGCAATTTGGGCCGAGGGTGGGCATGCCGTATTTCTCGGCGACGCTGACAAGATCTTCCTGCAGCTTTGTGTTGCCTATTTCGGCAAATCCGCCGCTTACAACAACGGCTGTCTTTGCTCCCGATCTGCCGCATTCCTCAAGGGCCATTGGTACGTACTGGGCAGGTATTGCCACCACTGCAAGGTCTATTTTTTCCTTTATATCAAGTATGCTGCGGACGGTCTTGACGCCCATTATGTCTGCGTCTGCGTTCTTGTTTACCGCATAAAGCCTGCCCGAGTATCCGGCATTTATGTAGTTCTGCAATATAACATGGCCCACTTTGTCAGGATCCCTGGATGCGCCTATTATGGCCACTGATTTTGGCTTGAGCATTGGAGTAAGATCCATCTTTTTCATTAAAATCACTGCATAAGCATCCGTATGTCTACTGCCACATATCCGTCTGCCCGGGCCACCACAGGATTCAGGTCCAGCTCTGATATGCTGCGGTTTTCAACCAGCAGCGAGTTGACATCCATGAGCAGCTTCACGAGAATCTTCCTGTTCTTTCCGCCGAAGGTGACTATGTCGCGCGACTTAAGCTGGTCAATCATCTCCTGTGCATCTTCCTGTTTTATTGGGCACACCCTAAGGGCAAAATCCTTGAAGATATTTACGTAAATGCCCCCAAGACCTATGAGTATCAGTTTCCCAAACTGCTCGTCGGTGCGCCCGCCTATGATTATCTCGACGCCATTTTTTGCCATCTTCTGGGCTATAATGCGGTATGGTTTAAGCAGCCTGCCCTTTGAAACCAGCTCGGAATAGGCTTTGCTTATGTCAGGCCCCTTGAGATCCAGCTTTACAAGGCCTGCTTTGGACTTGTGCAGTGCCTTTCCCGAGATGAGCTTGAGGACTATCGGGGAGGCTGCGGCAAATGCCACGGCATCTTGTGCCGAGGATACGTACCTGCTCTCGACGCTCTTTATGCCATGCTTGTCAAGGAGCCTCTTTCCATCGAAATAGTCGAGTAGCTCCATCATATTCCCCTGGGCAGGACCCCAAGGCCGTAGCCAAGGAGCAGGACTGCAGCTGCCAGTAACATTATTATTAGGATCTTGGCAGGCATGCCAAGGCCTGGATGTGTCTTGAGATTTGTTTGCGGTTGTGCCTGGGGCTGCTGGGGCTGGGCCGGGCTCTGCAGTTGCTGTTGTGGCGTAGCGACAGGAGCAGGCTGCTGCAAGGCAGGCTGCTGTGGCTTAAATGAAGTTGTGTTGGGCTGCGTGGCTGTAGGAGGCTGGGGGATTGGTATTCCTGACGTCTTGGCCTTAAGGAAACCTGCCTCGGTGAGAGATATGTCCGCGCCTCCGCTCTTCAGGTTATACGAGAGGAACCCCTGCTTTGAGAGTTTTGATAGCCTTAGCGCGAGGTCCCTTGGGCGTAGATTTAGGGAGTTCTGAAGGTCTATGGGAATCCGCTTGCCGCCTGAAAGCTGCATCAATATCTCGCTATCCAGGTTGTCGAATGGTTCTGTTGCCTTGGCTTGCGCTTCTGCGAGGAGCGCCTTTCCACTGTCAGTTATGGTGACTGTCGTTGGGCCCGGATAGTATGCAGAGAAATCTATAAGCCCCTTCTGTTTTAGCGATCCGGCTATATTGGATGCATCGTAGATGCTTGCATTTATCGCGCTGCCCAGTTTCTCTAGCGTGGTTTCTGGGGTTATGCGCGAGAGCGTGGCAAGGTCCATGAATGTGACTTCGTCGGGCATACTGGTCAAGAGATTATTGAAGGATAATTAATAAAAACATTGTTTGCAACAGTTATGCGTTTTGGTAGTGGTTTATTGGACATAAAATTCCTTGGCGGCGCCGGAGAAGTAGGTAGATCTGGCTTTCTGCTTGAAGGCCATAGGAGGATACTGCTCGATTATGGCATAAAGATAGATAGTGTAACGGAATACCCGAGCGATGCAGGTAGGGTTGATGCGTGCATACTCAGCCATGCGCATCTTGACCACAGCGGCTTTACGCCGTCGCTGTTTGGGCATGCCTTTCCTGCAATGTTTGCGACAGAACCGACAATGGCGCTAGCCGAGTTGCTCATAGAAGACTCAATAAAAGTGCATAAGAAGAAGCATATGAATCCGCATTTCCACAGGAACGATTTGAAATCGATGCTTAACAGGTACACCCCTTGCGAATATGGGAAGCAGTATGAATTTGGCGAGTATAGCATATCTATGCACGATGCCGGGCATATCTGCGGCAGCGCCATCTCGCTGATAGAGAACCTTGGCAACGGCAGGAAGCTGGCATATACCGGAGACCTCAAGGTGGAGAAACAGCTGCTGGAGTGGGGCGCAGAAGCAGTAAAGAGCGACATACTGATAACGGAGTCCACGTATGCCCTGAAAGACCATCCTGCAAGGGAGGAAATGATGAAACGGTTCGTGGATGAGATAAGGGAAGTGGTGGACAACGGCGGTATTGCGCTAGTGCCGGTATTTGCAGTGGGCAGGGCGCAGGAGATGCTTGCGCTCATGAACAGGTTCGGCCTGATACAGAGAACTTTCTTCGATGGCATGGCGAAGGCCGCCACTGAGATAGTGGATATGTATCCGGACTACGTGAAGAATGTCGATCTCCTTAAGGGGGCCATAAACAAGGCAATGTGGGTGGAGAATCCGCGCAACAGGAAGCATGCACTGGAAGGAGGTAGCGTTATACTCACCACATCAGGCATGCTAAATGGAGGGCCTGTGCTGGATTATATAACTCGCCTTAACAAGAATTCGAAGATTTTCCTTACAGGTTACCAGGCTGAAGGCACGAATGGAAGAAGGCTTATGGAAGGCAAGCCGCTTGAGATAGACGGCAGGGAATTCAGAGTGCATAATCCTTTTTCTGTGTACGATTTCTCTGCGCATGCAGGCAAGACTGACCTGCACAAGTTCATCAGGGAGAGCAGCCCTGAGAAGGTAATATGCGTGCATGGAAGCGATGAGAGCACTGCGGCCCTTGTTGCAGACCTCAAGGGAGAAGGCTTTGATGCTGTCGCCCCAAAAGTAGGGGAGACTGTCAGTGTGGAGTTCTAGCAGCTTTGCAGCCCGTCTTGACAGGCAATATGGGCAATTGTCCTGCGGTTAGGCACAGGCAAATCAGAATGGCATTAAACCAGTGATATTTATATCTTGTGAGCTTGATGAGGGGCTGTCTAACCTGCCAGAAAAAGGTTAATATCAAGAATTTCACTAATTAATCAGTGGTAACATGCCAAGGGGTTTAAGAAGAAGGCCTGCACGTAGTCCAGAAGCTTGGGAAGCGTGGATGGCTCAAGTGGATAATATCAAGGGAGATGGCAGTGCTGAGCGGCTGGATGAGAGGCTGTGTGTGCCGTCTGGGCGTGGGATCAGGGTAGCGTTAGGTGAAGGCGTGCTTGATGCTCCAGTGTATTTGAGGGACTTTACTAGGAGCAATGAGGTATACAGTCTGGAATTTGGACGCAGGCTAAGGGAGATCACTTCGCATGGCATGGATGCTTATATTGGAATATGCGGCGGAGGGAACCAGAATATAGAATTGCTTGTTACCATGGGCAAAAGACCAAAAACAGTTACTCTCGTCGATACAGAGGCATCACAGCTGTACGGCTTTATGGCTCTTGCAAAGACACTTAACGAATTTATTGCAGACCCGTTTGGAAAGTGGGACGTGGGGATGGATAGGGTTGCTACAGAAATTAACAGGGATGGGCAGCTTCTAGTCAACCTGGTAAAACAGGATATTACACAGTTCGTGGGGGGAGTAACTAGTGAGGGGAAATATTTAATTTACCTTTCCAATGTAATACCCGCTTATACCGGCGTTAACCCCCTGCCTGCAATATTGGCAAACGGCAATATTTCTGATGGCAGTGCCATTTTGATGGTAGGTGGGTTCTATGTCCCGCTAGAAGATACGTACATACTGGTAAAAAAGAATGGGATGTTCGAGGTAAATAGTGATGATGCAAGACGGTTGTATGGCAATATAGAAAACATATATTTGACACGGGCAGGCAGCATTCTTGTGGCCCCACTACGCGATTCGAAGGCGAATAAGGATGCTGCGGCGCGTGCTGATGAGATAAAAGCAGAACTAGAGAAACTGATAAGGGTAATTAATTGAACAGCAGGATATACCGTATCCGGGCTTTGGGCTTTTGGCAGCTGGCAGTTCTTGTTTAGCAGCATTGGGCATGATGCTTTCTGTTCAAGGCAGGGCTGCATTGGTAGATGCGGCATGCGCTCCTGCGCAAGGACGTGAGGCTGGCGAGCCTCACTCTGCTTCTTCGTCGAGATCCGAGACTTCGTCTTCGCTGCCTGAGGCAGGCATGTCTGACTTGCCAAGAACTTCTATCTTGCCGTATTTCCCGGCTGAGAGCTGCGGATTCCCCTTGAATTCGCTCACATATCCCTTGGAGACCTTTATCCTGTCGCCTTGGTTTACAAGCTCTATGTCCTTGCCCCAAAGAGACATGGTTATTGTCCCTGTGTCGTCCTTTAGGGTAGCACTAGCAACATTAAGTCTCTTGCCATACTTAGTTATGACTTCTCTGGGCTCCTGCTTTTCCACTACAGTAGCTTCAACCTCAACATCGCTCGCTCCCGCCTTTAGATCGCTTATTTTCATAAAATCACTGAGCGGTATAAGTTATAATGTGTAACCTATATTAACCTTTTTGCTTTGCCTATGGCCAATTTTGTTGCAGAATGTGAAGAGACCTGGCGGTATCGAGCAGCTTTCTTATGGTTCCAGAGACGCCCACAGTATACAGGCTTAGCGGTCTGCCGGAGATGTTCTTTACGAAAGCGCTGGCTAGCACAAGATCGTCCTGCGAGCCGCGGTTAACCCGGATTATGAACGACGATTCGCCTACACTGAGAACTATCTTGGGGTTTGCCTTCAAAAAACCGGTCTTCCCCATCTCTGCGCTTAGGGCGTCGGCTATTGCGCGTGCCGTTGCCTGGCTCCTAGTGTCTACAGGTTCTGACGTCTCCATCAGGATATACCGATTCTTGTGTTTTGTTATCATGTAATCCTGTTCTCGAGTATTGCAGGCCTGCCTTGCTGGGTTGATATCAGGTTTGCTATCCCCTTTAACTGCCCTGCAGAAAGCAGCTGGTTTTTTGAGGCAGCCAGCGATATTATGCACGCCCTGGCCTTGAGCGAGTGTGCAGCGAAGAATGTTTTACGCATGCTGCGCAAAATGAGCTGCCTTTGCGCTGTGCCGGTTTCAGTAAACCCCCCGACAGGTATGAATATGGTCTTGCCGTACTCGGCTGCTTTCTCTATGGCCTTTCTGCTGGGCTCTGGGCCTTGCGGCATTATGCCTATGACTTCAGGTTCCCTTGCTGCGGTTATTAGTGCGCCAGGATCCATGCTGGATACTATTGTCGGCATATGTGCGCCTGAAGACCTTTGCGATATGGAGATGTCCTTGGCGGTTGAGTATATCCGGGCGAATCCCAGCCTCTTCTGAAGATCTGCGCCGACCTCAAATGCAGCTATGTCGAAAGGCTTCATTGGCACACCGCTTGCTACATCAGCACAAACCGGGGTTACTGGGCGCCATTGGGAGCCTGCGATGACTTATATATTGCGGTGATCTGCTCGTTGAGCTGCTTCTCCCTGGACCTTAGCTGGTCATACTGCTTTGTTATGGACTGGATCCTCGTCTCTGACAGCTCAGCGCGGTCCTTGAGGTCGTCAAGTGCCTTCTGCTTTGTGGTCTCCACTATGACTCCGCCCACACTCACGTATACCTTGCCGGTTGAGTTGCCTACCTCCTGGTTGGCCCTATCGAACTCTGCCTTCTGCGCCTTTAGCTGGTCCAGCTGTATTGCAAACATGCGCAGCTGCTCCTGCACCTGCTGGTATTCCCTGAGCATCTTTTCCACATCCTGTTCGCTTGGCTGCTGTGTTGGCATGATATCACATCACTATATTAATTTTAAGTAGTCTATATCATATATCTTATAAGTTACAGTATTATAACGTTATTTGCCGCGTGATAGCTTTGGAACTAAATGAAGCCTCCCTCATAGAAAATGAGATAACGCTCAGGAACCTCAGGCTCACCTCGGAGGTGCTTGAGACGCGCCGCTCTGCCATAAGGTGGTTGGCGCTATCCTTGGGCATAATAAACCCAGGGGAATCGAGGCTTGGATCGCTTGCAGTGCTTGACTCCCTCATACATTTCCAGTTCGTCAAAGGCACCGACCCCACAGTCAAGGATCTCTCCGATTATATAAATGCAAACTGGGAGCAGATAAACGAGAAAACACTGCGATACCACCTGCTTAGGATGAAGAAGATGGGATTTGTTGAGAATTCTGGAGGGCGGTTCTATTTCAGCCCGCCTGGAACAGGAGACAGGTTTGACCCGTCAAACTGGGCGCAGCACATCTTCGATTCGAACTACAGCGACATAGCAGGCAAGATAGGGCAAGTAATAAGGGAGGTAAAGAGCAAGGCAGGTGTAGTATGAGGGTAAGGGAAACTTACATTTGGATTGCGTTCGCAATAATAGTGATAGCTGTTGCTTCATACTTTAGGTTCTACTACCAGCCAAGCCTGTCACTGAACGTGAGCGTGGGCAGCGGTGTGCGCAGCCTGTACCCTTACCAGCTGCTCTCCATACCAATAACAATAACCAATACTGGAAGCGCATCGTTCAGCAACCTGTCCCTTGGGCTTTACATAAACGGCAACGTGTCCAGGGTTTATAAGGCTTCGATACCAGCCGGCAAGCAGGCGACAATCTACTTCAATTATACGCCCACGGAGAGCGGGAGCTATAACATATCAGTCGTGGCAGATCCGGGCAGGCTGTACGATATTACAGACAGGCAGCAAACCCACAGCAGCACCGTGGTGCAGGTGATGCAGGCCAGCAGGGCAGACCCATACTCGGCGGTGAACCCTGAAGGCCTGATCAGCTCTGACTCTTTCAACCTTAGCGCTGCAGGGTACACGATGGCATCGTATCTCTACAATAACTTCAGCGCTGACAAACTTGAACTCACAGCTTCGCATCCGCTAAACAACTTCCTTTACCCGATGCTGGACGTATATGCGCCATATATACACCAGGTTTCGATTGCGCATGCTTACTACAACAAGACATATCTGGTGTCAATGTGGATTGAAGGGTACCTGATGCCTTCAGCAATATACAATGCGGCACTAGGGAAGAGCCTAAATGCCACAACGCAGGGCAACCTCACAGTCATTAACCTGGGGTACAACACCACCATGTGCAGCTGGTACTCGCAGGGATGGATAAAGAGCCTTGCCGTGGTGGGAAATGAAAGCTGCACCATGGTTTACAACAGGACCTACAGTTATACATACACTTCGCCGTTATACGCCAGGCTCAAAGATGTGAATACGTCAATACTCAGCTATTCGGGCTTCTACAGCAACATAAGCTACGCAGGGGACATAAGCATTAGGAACAGCTCTTTTGTGTACAGGAGCCTGATGTCTGGGCCGAACTTCAGCAATGTATGCTGGGGCACCGTATACAGGATAGATAATTCATCTTACTGCGGAGCATTCTATGAAGGGGTGTCAAACTCCGTGCTCGTGAAGTATGAGAGGCTGGTAGGCAGCTACAACATAAGCGTGTGGTCGCTCTCTTCTGAGAATGAACTGCAGAACAGCATAAATACAGACCAAGGGATTAATGCTGGCTACAACTTTACCGGGCAGAAGATAGGTTTTGTGTCAGGGTTCTCCTATTCCAACACGTGTTACATAGACAGCAACGTGATTTGCAGCAACTCTACATTCACACACAATGCGCTTAGCTTAAGACTCAAGAACACGTATGCAAACAGCATAACATTAAGCAGCATTGAATGCGTCGGATCAGGGGCAGGGGAAGCCACGCAGCTGGATGGGATGGTTCTTTCCCCTGGAAACTCTGTCAACATGTCCACCCCATGCTACGTGGATGGCAATGTAATAACAGGCGCCATACTTGGATCCACGTTCGGGCTCGACCTGCATTACATTGCAGACAACAAGACGATTACTTCGAACGGCTACGCCTACATAGTATAACCCATGCATCATCTTTATGCAAAGCCCATATGAATTATTCCTAACCAGGTTCAATGACCTTACCCAAATACAGAAGCTTTCTATGGGGCCGATAGAGCAGGGGGAGAACTGCCTGCTCATTGCACCTACTGGCAGCGGCAAGACAGAGGCTGCAATACTCCCTGTGCTTAACAGGATAGTAAAGTCGAGAAGCAGCGAGGGAATTTCGGCGCTCTATATAACTCCGCTTCGGGCATTAAACAGGGATCTTGTAAAAAGGCTTGAGTGGCTTGGAAGAGAGCTCGGGGTGCGCATAGAAGTTAGGCATGGAGACACCCCTGCAAGCCAGAGAAGAAAGCAGGTGCTGGTGCCGCCGCAGCTGCTTATAACTACCCCTGAGACAGTGCAGAACCTGTTCCTTTCTCGCGGCCTGCGCAGCTCGCTTAAAAACCTTAGGTTCGTCATGGTCGATGAGCTGCATGAGCTGTACTACAACAAGAGGGGTGCGCAGCTTTCTGTGGCGCTTGAGAGGCTTGAAGAAATCTCCATGGGCTTCCAAAGGATAGGAATAAGCGCCACCATAGGAGATGCACAGGAAGCCGCCAACTTCCTATTCGCCGGGAGGAAGCATGGGATAATACAGGCGCCCATGCAAAAGAACATGGATATAACAATAGAGATGCCAGTAAGCCCGACAGCTGACAATAAGGATTTCCGGCTGGCTTTCGGGCTTGATGCGCAGGCATATGCCAGGATAACAAGGGTGGCTGAGCTGATAAGAGATTCGAGGGCTGCCATAGTGTTCGCCAATACAAGACAGGCCGTGGAGTCGCTTGGGAGCAAACTTATAGTGCTAAACCGCACAGAGAGTTTTGGCAATGTGGGCATACACCATAGCTCTATAGACAAGGAGGAAAGGATAGCCATTGAGAACTCGTTCAAGAACGGCGGGATAAAGGCCCTTGTGGCTACAAGCTCCCTTGAGCTTGGGATAGATGTAGGCAGCATAGACCTTGTGGTGCAGTACGGATCCCCAAAGCAGGCTACAAGGCTTGTGCAGAGGATAGGAAGAGGAGGCCACAGGCATGCGCAGACATCAGTTGGAAAGGTAATAGTGCACAGCGAGCTCGATTGCATAGAAGCGGCTGCAATAGTAGAATATGCCCTTGCCGGAGGGCTTGAGAGGAGGAGCGCTGAGAGAAACGCCCTGGATGTGCTGGCTAACCAGATATGCGCAATGGTAATGGAGTATGGCAGGATAGAGAAAGACAAGCTAATCGGCATAATTAGCAGGTCATACATATTCAGCGGGCTTGACGCGAGGAGTTTTGATGGGGTTCTTGGGCTGCTTGTTGAGCTCAGGCTAGTTAAAACCTACTCAAACATGATCGAGTATGCCCCAAGAGCAAGGAAGTATTTCGTAGGGGCCATAAGCGTGATACCTGACTCGATGAGGTTTGTGGTGAAGGATGCAATAGAGAACAGGATAATATCTACCCTTGACGAGGAGTTCGTCTATAGCCACATAGAGGAGGGGGCCGTGTTCATAACCAAGGGTCTGCCTTGGAAGGTTGTGAGTGTTGAGGAAGGTACAGTATTCGTAGAGCGCAGCGATGATATAAGCGCTGCGGTGCCCGACTGGGAAGGTGAGGATCTGCCGGTATCAAGGCATATCTCCGCCATGGTATGGAGGTACCTTGCAAAAGGCCTGGCTCCCGAAAAGGCTAAGATGGATGGAGGCACCCTGGCACTGGCAACGCAGTTCATAGACAGCAACATGAAGTCGATGAGAATTGACGACCATACCATAACAATTGAGGAACTTGAGAATGCTGCAATAGCTTACATGCCAATGGGCAAGCTTGCAAACGAATTTCTCTCAAGAGCAATATCTGCAATAGCGTCGTCGCAGGCAGGAGGCAGGGTAAACGCCAAGGCCACCCCGTATGCCATAATCCTTGACTACAGCATGGTTGTCAGGAGACCGGATACGGCACGTGTATTTGGAATGCTTAAGAACATAGACTTGGACAACAGGAGCTTTGCTTTGGATTCAGAGCTTTTCAGGTACAAATTCGTGCAGGCAGCAAAGCTGTTTGGGGTGGTTGATAAGGGAGCGGAAGTTACAAAGGGAGTGGTAAGCCGGCTTATCAGCTTCTATGAGAGCTCTCCAATATATGATGAAACAGTAAGGGACCTGTACAAGAACTACTTTGACATAGATACTGCAAGGAAACTTGTTTTAGGGCTTAGGTCCGGGGAGATCGGCATCGAACTTGCAAGCAAGACTCCTTCACCGCTCTCAAAAGTCATCCTTGAATCCCTTTACAGGTATGGGGAGCTGCTCGCTACCCCGGAAAGACAGGGAGTCATAGAGAAACTGCTTGATAAATATGAAGGCAGGGGCATCAGGATGCTGTGCACCTTCTGCTCGCGCGTATTCACGCAGAAAGTACAGCTCAAGGATGAGCATAAGATCTTCTGCCCTTCATGCAAGAGCCCGCTTGTGGCAAAATACAAGGAGCCTTATGAGAGAATAGTGGCAAAACGGGCATCGAAGAAATCCATGACTGTGCAGGATAATAAAATATACAGGGACATGATGAGGGAGGCAAGCCTTGTTGATGCGTACGGATCAAGGGCGCTTGTGGCTTTGTCAGTATATGGCATCGGAATAGAGACGGCTGCGCGTCTGCTGAAATATGTGAGGAGCGACTATAGGATGTTTTTCGTCGACGTCATAGAAGCACAGAAGAATTTCATAAAGAACAGGAAGTTTTGGAATATAGATTGACAGTGTGGCCGTGTGCCGGCGTGGCAGGGCATGGCAAGGATATTTGAGGTGTAGGGCCTATGCCTGTATCTCCGAACCAAGCAGTATGGCGTCCACAACTTTCTGGCCTTGCCCAAGATGCATTAGCCTTACCCCGCTCGCCGCCCTGCCGGTCACCCTCACCTCGCTGGTTGGGAAGGTTATGCTGACCCCTAGAGAGTTTATAAGCACGACTTTGTCATCCCCGCCCAGGTAGATGCATTTTTGCACCTTGCCGGTCTTCTCGTTGACTTTGAGGTTTATCACCCCGCTGCCTCCCCTGCTCTGGAGCCTGTATTCGTTTATGTCTGTTATCTTGCCGTATCCATTCTCCGTTATCGAGAGTATGCTGCCGCTGTCGCTAGCCGCTATCATGTTCCTAGCTTCGTCTCCGTCCCTGAGCCTTATGCCCCTGACACCTGCTGCATTGCGCCCTATGTACCTGAGATCGCTCTCCTCGAACTTTATGGCCTGGCCCTGCTTGGTGGCTATTATCAGGTTTTTCTCTGCAGAGTACATGATAACGTCGGCTATCTGGTCTCCCGGATTCAGCTTTATTGCCCTGATTCCGTTGCTTCTTGGGCGCGAGAATAGCGCTGCTTTTACCTTCTTTATTGTGCCTCGCAGTGTTAGGAATGCTATTTTTGAATTGGTGAACTCGTTCACATTGAGCACTTTTATTATCTTTTCGTCTTTCATGTCCACCAGGTTGACTATTGCCTTTCCTTCCGAGTATCTGCCGCTCTCGGGAACGTTGTATGCCTTTATCCAGTATGCCCTTCCGACGTTTGTAAGACATATCACGAAATCCTTGTTATTGCAGGTAAGTATCTGCTTGGCGTAGTCTCCCTCCTTGAGGTTTATGGATATTATGCCCTTCCCTCCCCTGCTCTGCTCCCGGTAGTTCTGCAGGCCCATCCTCTTCACATACCCGTTATTCGTGAGTATTATGGTTATCTTTTCGTTTGTTATGATATCCTCGTCGGTTATCTCCCCCTCTTCTTCGGAGTGCACTATCTCTGTTCTCCTCGGCCTTGAATACTTCTTCTTTATTTCTGCGGTCTCTTCGCCTATTATGCGGTCTATTTCGCTTGGTTTTGATATGACGTTGTTGTAATATCCTACTTTCTCCCCTAGTTCCTTCTTCTCGTCGTTAAGAGAGTTGTTCTCAAGATGCGTCAGCCTGCTCAGCTTCATATCAAGTATTGCGTTGGACTGCTTCTCGGTTAAGCCAAATCCGGCCATGAGCTTTGTCCTGGCCTCTGAGACCTCGCTGCTGGACTTTATGGTTGCTATTACCGCATCTATCCTGTCTATGGCCACTAGGAGCCCTTCAACAATGTGAAGCCTTGCCTGCGCTACGCTGAGTTCGTGCTTGGAGCGCCTTAGCACCACCTCCCTCCTGTGGTTTAGGAAGGTGTCTATCATCTGCAGCACATTTAGGCTCTTTAGGCTCTTGCCGATGACCGCAAGGTTTATCACAGGGAAGGTTGTCTGGAGCTGGGTGTGCCTATAGAGCATGTTAAGTATCTGCTCCCCGCTTCCTTCGTCCTTGTAGTCCACCACTATCCTTATTCCGCTCTTGTCGCTCTCGTCCCTTATGTCCCTTAGCCCGTTTATCACTTTGTCCCTGGCCAACTGGGCCATGTTCTGCATGAGGTTGGATTTGTTGACGTTGTATGGAATCTCGGTTATTATTATCTTTTTCTGGTTGTCGTTTATTTCGGCCTTTGCCTTAACGCTCAGCTGCCCTCTGCCATACTTGTATCCGTTTATGGAGTTCTGCGATATGACGGCTATGCCGCCCGTTGGGAAGTCGGGGCCTTTTATAACGCCAAGGATGTCTTCCACGGTGCATTCGCTCTTACCCAGCCTTAGAGCAATTGCATCGCAGATCTCGCCAAGGTTGTGTGGAGGTATGCTCGTTGCAACACCCACGGCTATGCCAGTTGCCCCATTCAGCAGAAGGTTTGGGATCTTGGATGGAAGTATCAGCGGTTCTTTTTCCGTGTCGTCGAAGTTTGGCACGAAATCCACAGTCTCCTTGTCAAGGTCTTCTAGTATGTCCTCAGAAAGCCGGGTAAGTCTTACCTCGGTATACCTTTGCGCGGCCGGAGGATCCCCGTCTACGGATCCGAAGTTGCCCTGCCCATCCACAAGAAGGTGGTTCATGGAGAAACTCTGCGCCATCCTTGCAAGCGCGTCGTAGACTGCAAGGTCGCCGTGGGGGTGGTACTTTCCAAGCGTCTCTCCGACAATCCTAGCGCTCTTCTTCGTAGGCTGGTCGTGGAAGTTCTTGAGGTTGTACATTGCATAGAGTATCCTGCGCTGCACTGGCTTTAGGCCGTCTCTTGCATCAGGTATGGCCCTGCCTATTATCACGCTCATGGCGTAATCGATGTAGCTTGATTGCAGCTCGTCCTCAAGGCGCGTGGGTATTATTTCCTGCATGTTCACACATCAAGAGACCGCACTTGCTCTGCGTGCTCGTGCAGGAATTTCCTTCTGGGCAGGACCTCCTGGCCCATTAGGACCTTGAATAGTTCCTCGGCCCTCTGGGCATCAGAGATAGTTATTCTTTTAAGCTTCCTGTTCTGTGGGTTCATCGTGGTCTCCCATAGCTGGGATTCATTCATCTCGCCAAGACCTTTGTACCTCTGCAGTCCGTCCAGTTCTCCAAGCTCCTTGCGCTTGGCCTCGAGCTCTGCATCGCTGTAGCAGTAGTACATGGATTTGCCCTTTGTTACTTTGTATAGTGGCGGTATGGCCGCATATACGTACCCCTGCTCTATTATTTTGCGCATATACCGGTAGAAGAAAGTCAAAAGCAGGGTGCGTATGTGGCTGCCGTCAACGTCGGCGTCAGTCATTATTATTATCTTCTTGTATCTTATCGCATCGGCATTGAAAGTTTCGTTTATCCCTGTGCCGAACGCAGTTATCATGGTCTTGATCTCGGCGTTGTCAAATATCTTCTCAAGGCTGGCCTTCTCCACGTTGAGTATCTTCCCCCTGAGCGGAAGTATAGCCTGTATATTCTTGTCCCTTCCTTGCTTGCTTGACCCGCCTGCGCTCTGGCCCTCGACAATGAACAGTTCGGTCTTGTCTGGGTCTGCGAGTATGCAATCTGCGAGCTTGCCAGGAAGAACGGCGCTGTCGAAGATGCTCTTCTTCCTTGCCATCTCCCTTGCCTTCCTTGCGCTTTCCCTGGCGTTAGCTGCCGAGTAGATCTTCTCTACAAGAGATCTTGATTCTGAAGGATGCTCTTCGAAATACCTTGAAAGGAACGAATATACCTGGGCCTCTACCACGCCTTTGACATAGCCGTTGCCAAGCTTCTCTTTTGTCTGGCCCTCAAATTCAGGATTCTGCACCATCACGCTTATGACTGCCGTAAGGCCCTCGCGCGTGTCGTCCCCTGTTATCTTGATCTGCGATTTGGAGTTCAGCTTGTTCTTGTCTATGTAATTTAGGACTGCGCGCGTGACCCCGGAGTAGAACCCCGAGAGGTGAGTGCCTCCCTCGCCTGTCTTGATGTTGTTTACAAACGACTCTGTCTTTTCCTCATACGCATCGGTGTATTGCAGGGCGAATTCTACAACAGTCTGTTCTTCCTCCTTCCTTGCCCATATTATAGGAGTGAGTGCGTTGGCCCCGGTGTTCATGAATTTTATGAAGTCGGACAGCCCCTGGTTGGAATCGTACTTTGTCTCCTCGTGCGCGGCGAACCTGTCGTCTACTACAGTTATGTTCAGCTTGGGATTTAGAAACGAAGTGTATCTTAGCCGCTCTTTAAGCATGGCGGAATCAAATGTCAGCACGCTGAATATTTCCTTGTCCGGCTTGAAGCGGATTGAAGTGCCAGTTTCGTTGGTGCCCCCGATGGTTTCGAGCCCCGATGTTGGGTGGCCTTTGCTGAATGTCTGCTTGTATATGTGGCCATCCCTCTTTACAATTACTTCAGTATATACCGAAAGCGCATTGACCACGGTGAGACCCACGCCGTGAAGGCCGCCGGATACCTTGTAAACGTCATGGTTGAATTTGGCGCCTTTGTGCAGCGTAGTCATGATTATTTCAAGCGCGCTTTTATTGTACTTTTCCATCATGCCTACGGGTATTCCCCTGCCATCGTCGCTGACTTCTGCTATGTCGCCGTCAGAATCCTGGGACAGCCTGATTGCTATGTTCTTGCAGTAGCCTGCGGCAGCCTCGTCCACTGCATTGTCTATTACCTCATATAGCAGATGTATGACGCCCGCGGCGCCGGTGGAGCCTATATACATAGATGGCCTCTTCCTTATGCCCTGAGCGCCTTCGAGGACCATTATTTTTGAGGCGTCGTAGATTTCCTGGTCGTCTGGCATGTAAATCAGTGATGTTGGCTATTTATAGTCCCGTTAAAGGAATATAAAGCTTCTTGAGCCATTTTGTCGTCGCAATATTTACGTCGTGCCGCTGTGCCTTGGATATGGGTTTTTAAGTTGTTCTTGAGAGGTTAGATTTGGGTATAAAAATGGAAAAAAAGAGGGTTATCATAATAGGCGCAGCCGGGCGCGACTTTCACATATTCAATGTGCTTTTCAGGGAGAGCCAGGAATTCGAGGTTGTCGCATTTACCGCGGCCCAGATACCGTTCATATCTGACAGGCTATACCCTCCGGTGCTCAGCGGAAGGCTGTATCCCAAGGGGATAAAGATATATGATGAGGGGGAACTGCAGGGACTGATAAAGCAGAAGAAGGCCGACGTGTGTGTGCTTGCATATAGCGACCTGCAGTACGAGACCGTGATGCATAAGGCAAGCCTTGTGAATTCCTGTGGTGCTGATTTCTGGCTTATCGCTCCTGAGAAAGCCATGGTCAAGTCGACAAAGCCGCTTGTGGGGATATGTGGGGTAAGGACAGGAGTTGGAAAGAGCCAGACTGCAAGATACGTATCTAAATTCCTGAGGGGCCGCGGGCTTAGGGTAGTCATCATAAGGCACCCGATGCCGTACGGCATACTTAAGGATGAGGTGGTGGAGAGGTTCGCCAGGCTGCAGGATCTGGACAAATACAAGGCCACCATAGAGGAGAGAGAAGACTACGAGCCCCATATAAGGAACAGGTTCGTAGTTTACGCCGGCGTGGATTATGGTGCGATATTAAGAGCCGCAGAGAAAGAAGCCGATGTCATAATCTGGGATGGAGGAAATAATGACGCTCCTTTCTACAGCACAGACCTGCTTATAGGAATAGCCGACCCGCTTAGAGCGGGCAGCGAGCTTACGTATTACCCTGGCGAAACCGTTGCCAGGATGTCAGACATACTCATAATAAACAAGGTTAATTCGGCAAGCCCCGGCGAGTTGGAAAGAGTGAGGTCCGATCTTAGGTCTATAAACCCCAAAGCGAGGATCGCTCTGGCTGATTCTGTTGTGTCTGTGGGCAACAAAAACCTGATAAAAGGAAAGAAAGCCCTGCTTATAGAGGACGGACCTACAATAACGCATGGGGGCATGGCTTTTGGGGCAGCGACAGTTGCTGCCAAGGAGTTTGGTGTTGCGCAGATAGTTAACGCGAAGCCGTATGCGCGCGGCACCATAAAGGACACGTATGCCAGATACCCCAGGCTTGGAAGCGAGTTGCCCGCCATGGGATATAGCCCAAAGCAGGTTAAGGATCTTGAAGACACAATAAACCTGGCCGAAGCCGACGTTGTGCTTTCCGCAACCCCAACGGACCTCAAGCGCCTGGTGAACATAAATAAGCCGCTTGTGCAGGTGTCATACGAACTCAGGCCACGGGATGAGATACTGGACAACGCGCTGAAGGCGCTGGTTGCCAAGATAAAGAAGTAGGCTTTTATAGGTGCGCAGGCATATTCATCCTTGCCTGGACCCGTAACTCAGATTGGTCAGAGTGGCTGGCTCTTAACCAGCAAGTCGTGGGTTCAAATCCCACCGGGTCCGCTGCTGTTTACGGCATGATGCAAAATAACAGGAATTGTTGTGTTGTTGGCAGAAATTGCTACATTTATATACCTGTTATGCTATAATATATACTGTGCCCACCCAGGCCCAAGGTATTATCGTGTTGTCTCCAAAAAAGAAAAACAATAGGATTAGCGTAGCAAAGGCGGATTCTGCAAATAAAAAGAAGGCATCTAGGCCGGCGCGCAAGCATTCTAACCAGAAACACGGTGCGAAGGCTTCCCTTGAGGTGCGCCCTGCCAGCAACAAGACTGCAGCCAAAAATCAAAAAAATAAAGCCAGCGGCAACACGCTTGTTGTGGAAGACATGAGCAAAGTTGTTGAGCTTCTTGGTAATAAATCGTTCCTAGCCAACATAAGCACCAAGGTAGGCAGCAATGCGGTAGATATACTAGTGTCTCTCTCAAAAAGCCACAAAACGGACGAGGCACTTGCAGGGCAGCTTAATGTAAAGGTTAATGATGTTAGAAGGATGCTTAATGTGATGAATGGATATAGTATAGTTAAATATGATGTCAACAAGGACAGCAAGGGATGGCTCATATTTACATGGAAGATAGACGGCGAAAAGCTTGGCGAGTACATATCGAACATAGACAGACCTTCGGCGGCGTCAGCGCCGTCTTTCCCTGCAAACTGCAATGATTTTTTTGTATGCAAGACATGTTACAGCACCAATAAAACCATACTTCCGTTCGATTCTGCTTTTGAAGTGGGTTTCAGATGCGGGTGCGGAGAAATGCTCACCATAATGAATAGGAGCGAGGTTGAGGACCTCTTTAAAGAGGCAGTGTCACCGGCCCAGGCAAAGGTTAGCTCAGTATCCTGATGGCTGGCGTCAGCGCAGGAGAAGCTGGGAAGCCGCAATCTTCCTTATTTATATCTTGCGCTCCAAATTCTAAAATACGTAGCGAGGTAGGGTAGCCTGGAGTGCCCGCCGGGCTCATAACCCGGAGATCGGTGGTCCAAATCCACCCCTCGCTATTAATATACACCCCACAGTTCCAGTATTCGTGTCCTGGTATTATATTATATCATAATACTAAGACCTAATAAGATAGGAATACGGGTAAAAAAACAACAAAAATAATACCGGAACTGTACCCTGTTGATACTATGGAAGATATAACAGTAAATTTTTTACTCGGGATACTCAAAAACGAAAGAAAGACCGGAGAACTCACAGCCCAGCCGCAAGATTTTTATGCGCTTATAACAAAGGCCGTTAACCTAGCCGCTGACAATTCAGATGAAAGGAGAAACATATCAAAGCTGGGCTTGCAGATAAAAGAGCTAAGAACGCAAAAACTGCTCGTATACCTGGCATACAACAAGGCAATGCCTCATCCCATGCCGGCAGAGGAGGAAGCTTTATATATTCAGATAAAGAAAGTATTGAATAGAAGCGGCGGGGATATAAAGACAACAAAACTGAAGGTAACAAAGACGATACCGCAGATAGTAACTCCAACAGGCAGCAAGCTGGGCCCATACGAACAAAACCAACTAATATACCTGTCCGAAATCTCAGACATCAAATTCATAATAGACAACAAACTGGGAGAGATAACTGATTAACGAAGTGATAAAGATGAAAATAAGCAAGGAGATAATGTCATACTGCAGGTTCTGCAATAAACACACAAAGCATGTTGTGCGCACATACAACAAAAAGCCACAAAGAGGCCTCAGCCTCGGAACCAGGAGGCACAACCGCGCAATACGCGGATATGTTGGCAGCATAGAGCCCAAAATTCACCCAAAAAAGCTTGGCAAGAAGCAGAAGGTAATGGTAGAATGCGCACAGTGCAAGAAGACAAGCGAGCGCGTAGTGGGCATGAGGACAAAGAAAAAGATAGAGATAGGGAGGTAAGAAGTTGATAATACCAAAGCAAATGCCGGAAGTTGGGGAATTCGTAATAATAAAGATAACCAAGATCATGCCCCACGGGGCATACTGCCGGCTGTCCGAATACAACATGGACGCATACCTGCCAATATCCGAGGTCTCCTCAGGCTGGATAAAAAACATCCACGAATTCGTAAAGGAGGGCCAGCAGGATGTCGCAAAGGTCATATTCGTTGATAGGGAAAAGAGATCTGTTGACGTATCGCTGAAGAAGGCGACAAGCAAGAACAAGAAAGACAAGATAAACGAATACAGCCTTGAGAAGCACGCCGAAGGCATCTTCAACAAGGCAGTTGAAGCGTCAGGTGCCGCAGACAGGCGCGCACAACTTGCAATCGATGTATCTGAATACTCAAAGACCTATATGGATCTTGTCAACGACATTTTCGAAGGGCGGGACCCACTATCCGGATTCAAGGACAACGCCTTCAAGGAAGCCCTCTACTCGATAGTTGCAAAGACCATAAAACCAAAGATATATACTGTTGCATACAATGTTGAACTTACCACCAGCGACACCCGCAGCGGAATAGGCACGATAAAGGAGGCCTTCGGTAACGTGGAAAAGGAAGGCATCGTAGTGCAATACCTTGGCGCGCCCCGCTACAGGCTCGTGGCTACAGACTCAAGCTACCTGAAGGCGGAGGAGAGGATAAAGAAAGCAAACAAGATACTGGAAGGATACAAAGGGATAGATTTCAGCATGAAAAGCGGCAAGGTGCAGGCGTGAACAAGACCAAGATATTTTACAACAGGAAACTCAAGTTCAGAAACCCGGTGCTTGTGGTGGGCTTGCCCGGCATAGGCAGCGTAGGTGCACTTGTCGGCGAGCATCTTAAAACCGAGCTTGAGGCCAAGAAATTCGCTTCCCTCTATTCCCCACACTTCATACATCAGACCATAATGCTAAAGAGCGGATATACCAGGCTGATAAGCAACAGGTTCTACTACAAGGAGCTCAAGAACAACACGCTAATCATACTTCTGGGCGACACACAGGCAGCAACCCCAGAGGGGCAATATGAGGTTGACGAGAAGATAGTTAAGTTCTTCAAGATGCTCGGGGGCAAACGCATATACACTATAGGCGGATACAGTTCCGGGAGCCACTACATACAGACTCCAAAGGTATTTGGCGTAGCCAGCAACCCCGACGTCAAGAAAGAGCTTTCAAAGAAAGGGGTCATTTTTGGTACAGCATCCGGAGCAATCTGGGGGGCAGCCGGACTGATAGTAGAATTTGCAAAGAAGCACAAAATCTCCGCCGCATGCGTAATGGGCGAGACCAGCGTCCTCGAGATCGATGCAAATGCAGCACGCGCAGTTCTTGAAGTATTGAGGGACCTGATAGGCGTCAAGGTAAACCTGGAGAACATGACCAAGATAAAGAACGAGACAGACAAGCTTATACGCGAGCTGGAGGAATCTGCAAAGACCCAGGCTGAACCGGGGCGCCCCACAGAGAACTTTCCATATATACGCTAGCGTTCTTATCCAAAGAGCTTCCTTATTGTGAACCTAACGAACACCAATACTGCCACCACTATGGACCCAAGCATTAAGTATGGCACAATTCCAGCTATTGAAAGCGAGACGGCAGATCTCACGCCCTGCTGGTATGCACTTGAGATTGTTGTAGGTGGAGCGGTATACTGCGATTCGTTAGCTATATAATGCGCGTAGGCATACAACGCGTTAGACACTATTATCTGCGCGCTGTAGTTGGTGGGCCCTGGGGTTGCTACGGCTCCACCTACACCGGGGCCAACGCGCACGTTTGTTGCACTCTCCTGTGTGTTCATGCCGAAGGTATATGCCGACGTGAAAGGCCTGAGCGCGCCGTTGTCCAGATAGTAGATCCACATGGACGCATTAAGCTCCGTGAATAACGCATCGGCTCCATTCGACTGCCCTGCAAACACCAGTTCTGCATCGTAATAGTTGTTCCCGTACTTTCCTTTGCCTGACGGGGTTGTCATATATGGCGTGACGATTATGGTGGAATTATAAGTTCCTGGGATAAGCACCGTATCATAATAAACCAGCGGTTTCGTCCCAGACTCCCCTGCCCCAAGCAACTGGTACCCAAAGGACACCTGCGTACCGTTTGCGGTCTGCCCCTGCGCAACAACAAGCTTGAGGTCAAGCGGAAGAGTATAGTTCATGCCATAATACGGGTATACGTACGCATAGAACGACTGGCCGCAGATGCCGCATCCAGTCACATTTCCTCTTCCCAGCAGTGTAGCGTTGCTCAGGTTCGCTCCAGGCAGCGTGTTGTTCCATATATTGTCCACGAAATACATGCTTCTTGCGCTCGTGTTGAAGTCAGCCACATTCTGCAGCCAGTATACCTGCATTTTGCCTGCGCTGTGGGTGAGAAGCTGCAGGTTAAGCTGCAGGCTAGCTCCGTACCTGGAGATGTTTAGCTCAGAGAAGTTTCCGCTTGTCGCATTAAGCGCAGATATGTTCGCTACCCCAACCACCTCCCCTGTGCGCACCACATATGGTATAAGTTCGCCGGATATATTATCCACACCATAGCTTGCAACACCTACAGGGTAAGACGCGTTGCTGCCAAGCAGTTCCACTGGGTTGACTATGGCGCCCGATGACGATACAAGCGCAAATACTTGCTCGGGGTACTGGGAACTCAGCTGAATGCTGTGCACTCCGCTCCCTTCGGTCAGATTAAGGTATTCTACTACTGCGTCTGAGTTTATGTAAGTGCTTACCCCAGATACATTGACTATAAGCGGATGGCTGCGGAAGTCTGCAGAAGAGAGCACGGTAATATTCACGTAGCTGTAGTTAGACGTAGCAAAGCTGTACGAATACGTTCCGTTCAGATTAACAAGCCTTGCTCCTGCCGTGCTGTACGGGACAGCGCCAACTGCAAGCCGAGTGCTACGCACCGACTCGAATATAACTGTATATCTGCCACTTGGCGCGGGTATCTTGTATACCCCTGACCCAACTGTGGCATTGTAGATGTCGGCTGTGTTATGCCCCCCTGCAAAACTGCCAAAATCCGGTGCCGGAATGACTACAAGATCTATGCTGCTGTTAGTATCTACTCCGGCTATTATTGCCCCTGCGCCCCCCACAGAAACATTATTGTACAGGTAATATCCGGGCCCCAGGATCTGGTATGCATGCAGTGCGCCTGCTAAAATCGCGATAGCCACAACTGCAACTGCCTTCATGCATGCAAAATGCGCGGCAAACTATATAATACTGGGAGCACAAATACCCTGTAAGCGCGCTAGTAGTCTAGGCTGGTAGGACACGGCCTTCCCATTTTCCAAGGAAACAGGCTGTAACCCGGGTTCAAATCCCGGCTGGCGCATCTTTTTTAAATCCAAAGGCGCCAATACCACACCATGCTGTGATTGTATGGCAAAGCAGGCATCCGGATATGTGTGGCTTGACGGCAAATTCGTTAATTGGGGCGATGCAAAAGTGCATCTGCTAACCCACTCGCTGCAATACGGCAGCGGCGTGTTCGAGGGAATAAGGTGTTACAACACGAAGAAAGGCCCTGCAATATTCAGGCTGCGCGAGCACATGTGCCGATTCATGCAAAGCATGAAGATATACGGCATGGTTCCAAAGTTCACGCAGCGCCAGCTTGAGGAAGCCGCGCTGTCTACGATATCAAAGAACAACCTTCCAGATGCCTACATAAGGCCCTTTGCATTCTATCCTGACGCCGGCATAGGCTTCAACGTGCGGGGCAAGTCCACAAGCATAGCAATGATGGCGCTGCGTTTCGTAAGCCTGTTCGCAGGGCACAACAAAGGCATAAGATGCAAAACATCCACGTGGCTCCGGATAAATTCATCGGCAATTCCTGCTGCGGCCAAGGCAAGCGGCAACTACATAAATTCAATACTCGCCTCTAAAGAGGCAAACGACTCAGGCTATGACGAGGCCATACTAATGGCAGAATCTGGTCTTGTGGCCGAGGGTCCTGGCGAAAACATATTTATAGTGCAGGACAACATACTCATCACCCCGCCCAAATCTGCAAACATACTGCTGGGCATAACAAGGGATTCAATCCTGCGCCTTGCCAAGGCCGAAGGAATAAAAGCCGTAGAAAGGGACATAAGGAAGGAGGAGCTTTATACTAGCGACGAAGTTTTCTTTGCCGGCACAGCCGCCGAGATAACCCCGATAATCTCCGTTGACTCGCGCATCGTTGGGGATGGGGTTCCCGGGCGACTGGCTACCTCGCTAGCGTCTAAATACTCGCGCGCGGTGCGTGGCGAGGACAGGAGATTCACTGCTTGGCTTAGCTACATCAAATCCTAAAGTATGTAAGCAAGCACAGCTGCGCACAGCAGTGCTCCTGCAAGCGAGCACAAAAGATTTGACGTGTACTTGCTCCCAATCCCCTTCTCTTCGAAATGGCCAAGAACAGAATCAACGAAATTTCCAAATACTCCGGAAACTACAATCACAAGGAATATGAGCAGCGAGCTTCCTATTGCAAAATATGCTGCCCCAACCAGTATGGAAGCAACGACACCCATGCCTGTGCCAAACGGGGTTATGGCACCTGAGGTGCCCTTCCTTTTCCTCTTAAAATCAAAAATCCCTATAGGATCCCCAGCAAGCACTCCGAACTCGCTTGCAAATTTGTCAGCGGTTATTGAGCATATGCTAGCTATGAATGCGAATACAAGTATCTTCACAGGGAAGAAACCATATGTACTGTCTACAAAGTACAGCGCTGCTATTGCAACAGGCACTATTCCGTTGGCAACAACGTTCTTCCACCCTCTTACCTTTTCATAGCCCCTTATCTTGGATTTCTCGTCATCTCCTGCTTTTGTGACTATGGAGGACAGGACCAAGAAATCAACCATCACAGCAAGGAAGAGCCACCACATAGAAAGCCCGAAGTAGATAAGTGCAATCCCGAACAGCACGGCAAGTAGTGTGCCTCCTATATCAAGGGTGAAAAGTGATGCCATGATAGATATGTACACAGTCAAACATTTAAATACGGCCGGCAATAGCAACCAGATTCCAAAACAATGGAAACATGCTCACTTCCACTAATAAGAAAGCCTTTTAAATGCGTTTGTAATGATAGTATTACGAGTTCTCTATAATGGAGGAGTATAACTGGTCGCCTTGCCAGCGCGTGCGCATCTGCGCCCGCTGGCCTCTTCCTATTTACCTATAAATCAAGAGATGCAGCATTGACGCATGGCCCCTTTCTAGGGGTTTTATATTCTTTTACTGCGGTATAATTAAGCTTAATTCCTAGTTTGTGGTGTGCGATAATGGCTAAAGAAAAAGGCGTAAAGGAGCTCGAGGATCTTCCGGGGATAGGTCCTACAACCGCTGAAAAACTAAAGCAGTCAGGATACGATTCCATAGAGAAGATAGCTACATCATCGCCCCATGAGCTTGCTGAACTAACTGGCATGAGCGTGGACAACGCCAAGAAGGCCGTAGATGCGGCCAAGCAGGCAACCACTGTAGACTACTCTACTGCAAACCAGGTATACGAGAAAAGGAAGGCGCTTGGCAGGATACTTACTGGGTCAAAAGGGCTAGACGAGATGCTTGGTGGAGGGGTAGAGGCCAATGCCATAACCGAGGCATACGGCAAGTTTGCTTCTGGTAAGACCCAGTTGGGATTCCAGCTGTCTATCAATGTCCAAAGGCCTGTAGAGAGCGGGGGGCTTGGCGGCAAGGTGCTTTTCATAGACACAGAAGGCACTTTCAGGCCTGACAGGATAGAGCAGGATGCGAAGGCTTCCGGGCTTGACCCAAAAGAGATTCTTGACAACATACTGGTTGTGAGAGCCACCTCAACCGACCAGCAGATCCTTGCGATAGAGCGCGCGGACAAACTGATCAAGGAGAGCAACATAAAGCTGATAGTAGTGGACTCGCTCATGTCTTTATTCCGATCCGAGTTCCTTGGCAGAGGGGCCCTTGGAGAGAGGCAGCAGAAACTCAATTCCCACATACACAAGCTCCAGAAGCTTGCAGACACGTATGACCTTGCAGTATACATAACCAACCAGGTTATGGACAATCCCGCAATACTATTTGGTGACCCCACAACTCCTGTTGGTGGAAACATAGTAGCCCATGCTGCTACAACAAGGCTTTATCTGAGGAAAAGCAAGGAGGACAAAAGAATAGTGAGGCTGGTTGACTCCCCAAACATGCCGGAAGGGGAGGCAGTCATAAAGATAACCCCAGACGGGATAAGAGACTGACGGTTGCATGCTCGCATTAATAGGCATTGGGCTTGATGCAAAGGACATATCTGTAAAGGCCCTTGAATTCATCAAGGCAGCAGACATAGTTCTATCGGAGAGCTATACTTCTTTTTCCGGGAAGGGCGCACTTGAATTCATAACGGATCAAACAGGCAAGATTGCCGAGCGCACCAAGCGCAGCGACTTTGAGGACAACCTCAAGGCAACTGTTGCAAGGGCCAGTCATGGCTCCATGGCGATACTCGTCATAGGCGATCCGCTCATAGCAACTACCCACAGCATAATACTTGAGGAAGCGCAGCACCAAGGCATAGGGACTGCGGTGTTCCATGCGCCTTCTATATTCTCTGCAGCGATAGGGGAGAGCGGCCTAGATATCTACCGCTTCGGGCCAACAACAACTGTGCCTTTCTGGAGCGAGCGATACAAGCCAGCGTCTTTCATGGACGTCATACGGCGCAACCTCTCCAATTCCCAGCATACCCTGGTGCTGCTTGATATAGAACAGGAGCGCAGGCGTCCAATGGGCCTTAACGAGGCCTACGCCACAATATGCAGCGCGGACTCAAAACGCATCATAGAAGACAAAACACCGGTCATCTCTCTTAGCGCAGTAGGCCAAGCGGACCAGCATATAGCCCTTACGGCGTTCTCGCAGCTTCCCATCATCTCCAGGAAGTGCGAAGGCATGGCATCATCCCTCATATTCCCGTCAAAGATGAATTTCGCCGAGCAGGCAGCTACAAAGAAGTTCAGATCCAATCTCTAGCTGCGTATCGTTTCTTCAAAGCGCCTCTCATACTCCCTAGCTATCCTATCCCAGTCATGATGTTTTACCACTATGTTTCTTGCATTCCTGGAGAGCCTCGAAGCGAGTTTCTTGTTATCCATGAGCAGTTTTATCTCAGCTGCAAGCCCCTCAACATTCCTTGGGGTTACGTACCTTCCGCCGTCCCTTATTATTTCAGGCAGCCCACCTATGCTTGAAGCAACTACAGGGGTGCCGCTCGCCATGGCCTCTAACACTGCCAGCCCAGAAGGCTCATATAGCGAAGGCATTGCATAAACATCTGCGGCATTGTAATAATATGGCAGGTCATTATCCTGTATACCCTCTGCCAATGTACAGGCATTATCAAGGCCCTGGGCTTTAGCCTCGCTTTTAAGCAGTCCGCGCAGCGGGCCGCTGCCAATTATCATAAGCCCGCAGTTGCCGTCGGCATTGCCTTTATTTAGCTTTGCAAGAGCGCGTATAAGGTACACCTGCCCCTTCTGACGCACAAGGCGCGCTGTATTTAGCACCAGCTTGCCTGAGCCAGCGCGTTCCCTGATGGCCCTGGCCTTCCTATCTCCTGGCCGCGGTCTGAATCTCTCAAAATCAACACCATTTGGTATCACGTGCGTCTTGTCTAGGCAGTTCTTTGGCACTGTAGTCAGCATCGTGTTCCTAGACACGGCAGTTATCAGGTCAGACTGCATCATAATCTTCCTGCCCCAAACGGCATCATACAGCAAACCTACTGTATCTGTGCTGAAATCTATGCCAATTGGCAGAGCATTGTGTATTGTTATAGCAAGCTTCTTCCCCGTCTGCTTTATGGCCTTCACGGTCCAGTTGAAATACTGGTAACGGTTGTTGATATGATATATATCCGCGCCAGCCCTGGCTATCTCCTCTCCGATACCTTTCATCTCGAGCAACGGCAACGGCAGTCCAGGTATATTGTGCGGCCTGGTCTCCATCCTCACAACTTTCATCCCGTATATGTGGTCTACTGTCCTTGCGCCGGAGTTAAGCGAAGACGTAAGTACCGTGATATTGTGTCTCTTTGCTGCCCTTTTGTAGATCTCGAAAAGCACATGCTCTGTGCCTCCGTACTGGGGATGGAAATAGGGATTAAGCACGCATATATCCACTGGATGCACCTTGCCTACTGCTTTCAATCGGGTTGCGCGGCTCCCAGTACCTAAGGGTATAGAGGAACGCAACGAACCCGAATGCCTGCACAAACCATATGCTAGCTATCCTGAAAAATATGGTTATCACTGAAGCAAGCCCCAGATTTATGGAGCTTGGGAAGAAGAAACTCAGCTGCCCTATCAACGCAGCATCGGTTATACCTACTGCCGCAGGTATTCCTGTTATTATTCCAATTACTATCGATGAGGAGAATATGAACAGCACTACAGGTATGTCAGAAAGACCAAGAGGCACGCCAAAAGCCATCATAGTCAGGTAAAGGGCCATGCCGTTCAGGAACATCGATGGCACTGTGAGCAGCATAGAATAGGCGAAAGCGCCTACCCCAAGCTTCTTGTTGTGCTCGAAATACAGCGTCGCAGTGGAGAATATGGTATCCAGCTTCCTCGCAATCCTGAATCTTCTTCTTATGCGCAAAAATTTCTTCTTGACGTAGATAAACGGCCGCTCAACATACACGAAGAAGAAGGGCACCATGAGCAGCAAGGTAAGAATGAAAGAGATGACTATGAACTTGCCGACTATTATGGCAGAAACATCTGTCACTATTGCAAATCCCAGAAAATCAGTGAATATGTCTGCCACTACTGCAGGGAAAGTGCGCGCGAACTTCACATTAGACAGCCTGTTTATCGTGTACGATGCCACAGCCCTGCCCCACCTGCCCGGGGTCATGTCCATTGAGTACATCGAGAGATATATGACGTAGCTCCTTGCCGTGCGTATGTGGACTCCAAGCCTCCTAAGATAGAGCGACCATTTCGGATACCTAATCGAGTAGCTGAAGAAGATCACCGCCAGGGCAGCTGCGAAATACCACGCATTCATGGTTTCCAGTGCGTGCATCATGCTTCCAAGTCCTCCATCAGCGGCAACCAGGCCTATTATCGCAGCGAACACGAGAATGTTAAGCCCAAGTATAACTATGACTGCCTTGCGCGCAGAAGCTACTGCCTTCCTGTAGTCCTTCCTGCTCCTTATGCCTTTTACACCATCAATCTTTCTGCTGTTCTTCCTATCGGCCATAAGCATTTACTTCTCGAACGATATGATGCGCTCCTTTGCAGCCTGTGCATCGGAGCACAGAAGGGCTATGTTGCTGCTCTCGTGATAGTCGGCAACAATGTATCCTGCCTCTGCGGCTACCTGGGACGCAAAGGATCTTATATCATCAGCCGAAGGCATCTGGCTGTAGGAAAGGCCGCGCTGCTCTCCGCGTGCACCTCCGACGTATGAAAAGCCCTTAACCTCCACATAATGCGGCTTCCCTTTCCTTATAAGCTCTGCATAGCCCTTCGCGTCTATCATGTTAACTCCACGTATCAGAGTAAGCCTGAACACTCTTCTAGTGTCCAGCTCTGAGAATACGCCTAGGAACTCCTGAAAACTGTCCCATGCATTAAGCGTCTTTGACCTTGTTACCTCCTCATACACTTCCTTGTTGGGCGCCTGAACCGAAACATAGAGCTGCGTAGGCATCACCACAAGCCTCCTCAACGCAGACGCCATCGTGCCATTAGTTACTACAAAAGTGCTTATCTTCCTCTTATGGAACTCAGAAATAAGCTCGTTCATCCTTGGGTAGAATAGCGGCTCTCCAGTAAGACTGAGCGCAACGTGGGCAGGCTGCTGCGCCTCATTCCATCTTTCGATATCAACATCTCCGTGTCCCTTGTACCCGCTTATTATGCGCACATGCTCCTTCACAAGCCCGTCTACTATGGCAGCTGGGTCATCCCATTCCTTTAGCGAGTTTATCTCATTCCACTTAAAGCCCTCTTCCTCAGGGATTATGCGCCAGCAGAATGTGCATGCCAGGTTGCATCCTATTGCCGGTGTTGCCTGTATGCACCTCCAGCTCCTTATTCCATAGAACCTATGCTTATAGCAGGTATGGCTGCGCGTAGATTTCTTAAGACTGCTTGCAGTGTAATTGCATATCTTTGTGGCAGAATGCCTGCCCACAAAGTGGTATCCCTGCTTCTCCATGCGCACAGCAAGCGCCCCTGGCACATGTACCTGCTCCGCAACTGCCTGCGCCCGCTTTCCATCTCTTGGCATTACAACCATACTCATAACGATGCACACGAATAAAAACCATATCAGCGCGCAGCTAAATCGTAGTCGTCGCCCCAAGCCCCGCTGCGCCAGCTGTTCCAAGAACCGCTGCCAACGCGAACAGGACTGACAAGGCTATGTATCCTATTATGGCTGTCGGTATGATCCATGCAGCGAAAGCCCTCAGTCTTGTAGATCCATGCTGGTTGGCAAGCGCGTTGGAGAAAACCCAGGCTCCCCAGGCAATAACAACTAGCAGCAATATTGAACCAAGGTACGGTATGGCGCTTAGCCATATGACGAATACTGCTGGAAGGGCCGAGTAGACTGTGGCAGTAAGTGTCTGCCCAAAACCGCCACTCATACCAAGCAATTTTGCGAATACGTGATAAACTGCAGATAGCACCACTATTGCGACAGGAAAAGCCACCCACATCATCACTGCGGCTATTGCCATTACAGGGGCCACAACTGGAAGCCCTACCGAAGATCCGAACTCCACAAAGCCGTAGGCGCCTGCCAGAATCACATATAATATGCCTGGAATTATGGAAGCCCTGTAATACATCAGGATAGAATCTCTGGCATTCATCCTCTTTCTGGTTCCATCAGCAGGATTTAATAGCGCGTCAATGACTGATTTCGTATAGGATATAAGGTTCATTGCATCGTGGCTATTTGACCGCTAAGGGTTAATAGCTTTTGTGCAGGGTCATGGTATTGCTTACTAAGAAAAAAGAATAGTGCAGGGTCCATCGTTGCAGACCCTGCTCCAGAACATCTTATTAGCCAAGCACTGTTGCTGCTATTACTATTAACTCTATTATGTACACCACTATTCCAGCAATTATGGCGGCTACTAGCACTCTCCACCACTCGGTCTTGTTCTGGTTGGCAACTCCAACAAGCGATGTTACGAGTCCTGCTAGCGCACCTATTATCCACCCTATTACCGGCACCCACACAAGGGACCACTGGGCAGCCTGCGCATATACCATCCCTGTGAAAGTGTTGCTGTAGTTTCCCTTGAACCACCTAAGCAGTATCTTTCCGAACAGATGCAGCACCGCCGCCCATACAAACAGGCCTATAGGTATGAATATGATCCAGTAAAGCACTACCAGCACTCCAAATCCTGCTCCAAGCAACCCTCCTGCAAAAGGAAGAGTCTTAACTAGTGACCCCACCAATCCTCCAAGCGCAGAGCCAGCCAGTGCAAACTCTATGGCTGTCAGCACCATCGGTATAAGCGTAGCCTTGTAATAAAAGAGCAGCGCATTGCCTATGCTCATCTGCCTTGATGTTGCAGCAGACGGATGCATTATGCTGTTCAATGCCTGTTTATATTCATCTATTACTATCATTCTAATCCCAAGAGATTCATCTGTTGCAAAGCTTTTTAATCTATCTACTGCGTAAAACATTATGGATATCTTCGGAGTTGTTGGCAATAGCCTGGGTTTAATTAAAAAGCACCCCAAATTCTTATTCCCTGCCCTTATAATTTACATAGCCATGTTGGTAGTAGGTACAATAATTGCCGCTCTTGTCATCGCTGGAATTGCAGCGCATGCAATCTCATTTCCAATTACATCGTCCACGGACCTTGTCCACGCATACCTCCCACTGGCAGCAGCTATCCTCATTACTGTTATGGTAGCCGGCCTTCTTGCAGGAGCGTATGTTAATGGCACATACATAGCCCTGGCTTCCCAGTCGGCCAGTTCTAATGCCTCTATTTCCCCTGCGCTAAAAAGGGCGTCTGAAAGATACTTCGACCTGCTTATTTATTCCGCTCTTGTACTTGTGGTCAGGATTATAATCGCTCTTGCGCTGCTGGGTCCAGTCGCATATATCGGTTACCACTCTCTCCTGCGTCCATATATCGAAGGCATGCCAATATCGTGGCCATCAGCAACGGGCTTTATTGCTCTTGCTGCAGTCTTCGGCATAATCTACCTGATAGTGCAGCTTGTCGCATCCATAATGCTCTCCATGGGGGGCCCTGCAGTTGTGCTCGATGGTAAGGGTCCATCTCAAGCGCTCATCAGGAGCATAGCCATAGGCAAAAAGGATTTCTCGAGGCTCGCAGGATTCTTGGTTATCGTCTTCATAGTGGCTGTTGTGATTAATGCCATCGGCGGTCTGCTTGGCATCATACCGCTGATAGGTTTCATACTCTCTTTTGCAGCAGATATAGTGGCATTTACTTTCATGCAGCTTGCCGTGCCAATGTACTACATCTATTTCCACACGCTGCCGCGCCGCAGGGCAGCTACACAATGATTCCATAGTCCAGCCTGCGCATGGGGTATTCGCGTGATACGAATAGAGCACTTGCATGGAAAGTTCCTTGTTACTGATCCATCCAGTGCAGATACCCTAAGACACGGCTTCTTTGGCGAACGCTCAGGCTCCAATATAATCCTGCTCCCTGAGGAAGCACTATACCTTATGGATGCCAGGGGTGCAGTGTGTGCAACTCCAAAAGGGGACGCCACTTTCAGCAGCCTGGCGTCAAGATACTGGAAGTCTGGCAGATTTGCTGCCAGGTACTTCACTTTGCGCGACTGGCGCGAGCGCGGCCTTGTGGCAAGAAGCCCGGATGCACTAAGCTATGGCGCTATTCAAAAGGCAAAGAAGTACACGCGCTCTAAGGCCTCGCTTCCCAGGGGCAAGGGGCTTTGCGGCACATTCTTCAAATCAGACCTTCTCACAATATCGGAAGACGGTGACATGGGCAAGGCGCTTTACGAGCGCTGGTGGTTTGGGCAATACGGCTCATACAAGGCCGCCGGCAGAGGCAGGCTAAACAAACTAGACATATACGAGACCATATTTCTCATGTCAAAGGGCGTGCTCAAGCTGCAAAACGCTACGCGCAAGGATGTGCTAAGGTTCGCCAGGTCAAGGCGCAAGGATTTCGACAGAATGTACGGTGTATATGCAGACTGGCGCAGCAAGGGCTATGTTGTGAAGACAGGGTTCAAGTTTGGCACCCACTTCAGGCTCTATTTTCCAGGAACCAGGCCAGCAGGCAGCGGGGAAAATAGCAAGGAGTGGGTCCATTCAAGGCACGTGATCCACGTGTTCCCAAGGGAGTCCAAGCTGCTTATATCGGAATGGGCAAGAGCCATACGGGTTGCACATTCTGTCAGAAAGACATTCATACTGGCTGTTCCTGGAATTCACGGCTCGGCAAGGACCAGGGTAGACTATGTGCTGTACCACAGGAAGGGCGGGGATACTCAGAATCCATCCAATTCCAAGCCGCGCTATGCCATGCTATCGCTTGGCGAGGAGGAATACATAGGCGGTGGCGAATTTGCCACTGCAATCTCTGCTGCAAGATCCCTGGGCCTTGAGCCGGTTCTGGCAATAGCTGACAGGGAAACTGCAGTCACATATTATGTGGTGAGGGAGATAAAGCTTGCTGGAAGCCGCAACAACTATTACGAAATAGACTGGATGCAGCCATGATTTTCCATCTGCTCCAATCTGGTTAGGTCACCTGGAACAGCTCCCCTGCGCGATAAAGGCCAAACAGCTCTTCTAGCTCTCCTGCCGCTTTGCTCATGGATCTTGCACCACTCAATTTTTCAGACCCATCCCTTATGTGCGTTTTCGCCGCAACAGGCCCCATCGCATCAGTGGTTGGTGTAGCTATTTTGCTTCTAGTTATTTTTGTCATAAAAACCCCAGTTATGGTGCGCGCACCACTATTAAAACTAAACAGGCATCATAGACAAAAGACGAATATAGGTACGACATACTATCCAAAAGCAGCATGGCCCAAAAACAGCATGACATGTGGCCTGCAGTGCCTGTTGCAGTCATGCGTTAATCGTATATGGGAAGTCCCGCCGACATCTGCAAGCTTTATAAATTCGCATCCTCGAATATATACGAGGCGTATTCAATGAGGCTCTCCGAAATATATCGTATGGACATATATAGCGATGCAGGCCAGTACCTTGGCGAGGTCCAGGATGTTATAATAGACCTTGAGAAGGGAGAAGTCAGCAGGCTGCTTATGGTTCCCTGGAAAAATGCCAAGGGCGACACAAAGGGATTGCTCAAGAACAAGAGCGTTCTGTACCGCAACGTAAAGAACGTCAGCGATGTGGTTCTTGTGTCTGCTCCGGTTGGCGGAGCCCAGGAAGCGAAAAAGGAGGAAGTCGACGACCTTGGCAGGTAGTTTTGCTTAACCTAAAGCAATCTGCCAACCTTGCCGATCACAGCTTCATGTATCTGCTCCTTAGCTGCGCTTCCATCAATACTAATGCACTCCTCGCCCATGTGTCCATCGCCCATAAGCCTATTGTACATAGACCTGACTTTGTTTAGGTAGGCCGAATCCTTCTCGAATTTGTCCGCACTGCCTTTCTGTGCGATTTTCCTGCTGTAAGCAACCTTTGCAGGTATATCCAGGTAGAAAACAATATCAGGCACTTCAAGACCTATGCTCTTTTGTATTGCCCTTGCGCTGTCATAGTCAAAACCAGCTGCGCATTGGTATGCAGTTGTAGAATACATGTAGCGGTTGCTTATCACCACGCTACCGCCTCCTACCTCCCGCCTCACAAGTGCATCATTCTTGACCATATCCGCAAGGAAGATAAGGAATAGCTCCCTGACATCCTTCTTCTCTTCTCCCTTAAGATACCGCTCAATAAGCCTGCCGTATTCAGAACCATAATCTGGGTACGATAGCAATATGCATCTTCTACCCTTCCCCACAGCCGCTTCTTTGAGCATCTGGGCCTGAACTGTCTTCCCAGATCCATCTATGCCTTCAAAGCACACAAACAAGCCATCCATCTCTTCATCCGCCCAAGCTGTTCATTAGCGATAAGCTTATTTATAATGGCGCAGAGTTATAACCACGCTCCTATCGTCTAGTCCGGCCAAGGACGCGGGGCTTTCAACCCCGCAACTCGGGTTCAAATCCCGATGGGAGCAATTGCGCTTGCCGTCTGAGGCGGGTCAAAATCCCGAAAGGCAGGAAGAGATCACCAAAAGGTAAGTCAATGCCAGATCCATATGAACGTTATTATAAGGGCAGAGGAGTAGGACAGCACAAGCCATCATCAAGTATGTACAATCTAAGTAAGTTTTTCAAGAAGGAAAATGTAGATAAACTTCTCGATTTTTATTGCGGCACAGGCAGAAATTCAATATTCCTTGCGCAGAAAGGTTTTGATGTTTATTGTTTTGACAGATCAAAAACAGCCATAGCCTCTTTAAGAAAAAGGCAAAAAGAAACCAACAGGAAGATGCACATTAGATTACTGAAGTTAACAGGCGAGTTACCTTACAGAAATAACTTTTTCGATGCTGTAATTATAGTACGTGCATTATACCAGGCAAGATTAGCAGGAATAAAGAAGTATATCAAGGAGATTCATAGGATAACGAAGAACGGAGGGTATGTATACGTTGAAAGCGATCAACAATACGTATGGAAAAGAAAACAGTTTTATGGTCAGGTCAAAACAAACGAAAAAGGAACTTACCAGCACGGTAAAGGAGGGGATTATTATCATTACTTTACAAAAAAAGAGTTCAAAAGCCTTTTTAGGGACTACAACACTATCAAGTTTCATTTCAAGGATAGGAAATTCAATGTCTTACTTCAGAAGAAACTGTAAGATATTATCGTACATTACTGCATATACGCCAATATCTGTTGAGCACTTAACTAGAATGCAACTTCCCGATGGGGCTAATGTAAGGCCAGCTTGGGGATCAAACACTTAATGCCCACCGCGCGAATGAGACAATGTTTACGGTCTTCTTACCTTCCTTTCTCTGTGCGTTTTCTGACATTGTAATAATCGTGCTGCTTTTCAATCCAAACTCATCCATCGATTCCAGTAAAGGCAGGATTTCTCTCTCTTCATTTTCTCTATTCAGGTCATAAGTTACCTGTATAAGTTCTGTTGGCTTCAGGCCTTCCGAAACTACGAAGTCCACCTCCCCCTTTTTGTTCTCAGTATAAAATATTTCTGATGACTGGGCTCTTTCTTTCCTCCTGAGAAGCTCAACGTAAACTATCCCTTCTAGCAATCTGCCATAATCCTGCATGCCAGCCAGCACCCTAACAAATCCCGTGTCTGTCAGGTAAAGCTTTCTTCGTGACTGGAACGACTTCTTGAAGCTAGGTGAAAACTTGTACACAGTGGAGAATAAAAATACAGATTCGGCATATTTTGCCATCTCATTAAGCGTCTTCTTGCTGATCTTCATCCTGTTACTTGCAAAATAATTGTGCATCTTTGATGCACTAAAGTGTTTCGAATAGGAACCTATAGCATACCTAAGCGCTACGGAAAGCATATCCGTGTCCTTTATTTTATACCTATCAATTATGTCCCTATAAATTATGGCATCATAATATGATTTTAGTATCCTGATCTTTTCTTCTTGTGACCCTGCTACCACAACCTCCGGGAAGCCGCCAAAGTCCATATACTCTGACACGTAACTATTGAATTCTCCTGGTTTTGAGTAAAGCTCCTTCCCCTCATATCTTATTTCCCTAGAGCGCAGAAACTCCGCAAAAGAGAACGGATACACCAAGTAAGTCAGATTCCTTCCAGCCAAATGCGTGCTTATTTCTCTGCTTAGCAACTTCGATGAAGATCCGGTTATAAAGATTTTGTAGCCTCTCTCATAGAGTCTGCGCACCCACATATCCCACCCGTTTATATTCTGTATCTCGTCGAAAAACAGGCATATTGCAGAATTCCTATCAAATCCAGATAGTTCCTTATACAAGTCAATTATATAGTCAAGTTCATCCGCTGCAATTCCACGCAACCTTTCATCCTCAAAGTTAATGTAAAAGATGTTCTGCCTTTTTACCCCCTTACTCTCAAGTTCCTTTATTTTGTTGTAGAGCTCGTATGTTTTGCCACTTCTCCTGATGCCAGCAATTGTTATTATCTTATTTGAAATGCTGCCTAACTCTATATCCCTGGGCATGCTTTTAGGCAATGTAAACTGCAGAGCCTCTGAGACTACCCTCTTGATCAAATCCCTTTCTATCATATGTTTACTATAGGAAACATAACTATTTAAATATTGTTTCCTTCAGGAAACATACCCATACGATGTGCCTATATCACCAAGAAACGCATATCTTCATATACTCCCAGATATACGGTGGGCACTTAACTGGAAGGTATATTCCCGATGGGAGCACCAGGATAATGTTAGAACTACGTGTTTTATGTGCTATAATGGTACATAAACGGAACATATTTAAATCATGGAATACATAATATACTCTAGGTAATGACATGAATGTTATTCTAAGAGGCAAAGTGCACCAGATGCTTGAAGATATGATTTCAGAAGGATACGCCAATACCAAGTCGGAAGCTATACGGCTTGCGATACTTACCTTCGGAGAGCAGCACAATGTTGAAGAGACCATGGTCAAGAAGAAGTTAGATAGGATCAACAAGGAGATCAGAGAAGGAAAGAGAAAGACTCTAAATAGCAAGGAAGCTCTGGGTACCTATGCCAAGTACGTAAATTGATAGCCATGTACAAAGCGAAGTACGACCAGGAATGGCCTAGTTACTTCCAGGATTTGGACAACATCGTAAAAGAGCGAGTGGCCAAAAGATTAATAAGATACTAACTCATCCCAGCAAGCGGCACTTAAAGAAGAGCTTATTCTTTGTAGATGAAGTGGGGCAGTACAGAATCATCTATATGGTTTTTGAACTTTATGTCCAATGATTAATTATGCACAAATATTCAAGCTCGCAAGTCGAATCGTTTGCTGCTCTTGGCATAGTAAACACTACTACTGAACCTGCCTTCAGGTGCGCCGCCAGAATGTTCAGCAACTCGCTTAGAGGCAAGGCAGTACTTGACTTCGGTTGTGGCGCTGGTAGGTCAACGATGTTCGTGAAGGCGCTAGGGGCAAGGACAGTAATAGGTGCCGATATAAACAAAGAAATGATACGCTTGGCGAAGAAGAAATACAACAGCCACGGACTCGCGTTTTATAACGTTACTGGGCGGATCCCTTTCAGAGATAGCTATTTCGACTCCGCTTTTACTGCTCACATGCTCGTGGAATCAAGGACCACAAAGGAGATGTTAGCCGTGCTTACTGAGATTTATAGGGTGCTAAAGCCGAGCTCTACCCTAGTGATAGTCACCTCTAATCCTAAAGCTCTTGGACATGAATATAAGGTAGGTTATACCAAGAGAAAAAAAGGCCTAAAAAGCGGAGACAGAGTTGACACCGTGATAAATGGTAGGCCCTCTTTTACGATAAAGGACACATATTGGACTGAGCAGGATTACCACAGGGCCATCTCACAGGCTGGTTTCAAACTTGTCAAGGCGTCGTACCCCTTAGCCAAGGGAAAAGGTTGGTTGGACGAAACCAAAGTGGCTCCGAACATAGTCTACAAATGCATGAAAACTTAGGTCGGATGTCAAGATTGCAGCATTTATGGTATTAGAACTTAATAATGCAGGACGTACGGCGGGCATTTAACTGGAAGGTATATTCCCGATGGAGCATGACTTCAAAGCAATCCGTGCCTACCTAAAACCAAAGCCGCAATAACGTTGGTTATGGGCCCTCCCATAAAAGAAGAAGTAAACACATAAGCAAAGACGTATGCAGTTGGCGAGGTGGATCTAACTGCCTTGATGTATATTGGTATAGTAGCAAATATAACAATAAACCACAACAAGAAAATCCAAAAAGATAGTACAACAAAAAGAACAAAGATAGCCACATAACCAAGAACGCATGTCAACAAAAACACGAGCGGGTTCATCCTCCTTTTGATTATAGGGCTGCCCGCCTGTACATTTACCATGGGGCTAATATGGCTAACACAATATAAAAAACCATAAGTAAAGGGACAAAAGCCAAGACCGTTACGATATTAATATCCGGTAGGCACTTAACCGGATTGCATCTTCCGATGGGAGCAGTTACGCTTGTCGCCTTAGGCATGTCCGACTTCCGAAGCTACATGATGGCATAATTGTACATAGGACCGCGCATTAGTGGTGGGAGCAAATCCCCCTAAAGTTTTATAAATATCTCCTTACCCTAATAATCTGCCGTGAGTAAATGGACCCTAACTATCAGCAACCTGCCCTTGATCAGCCGATCAGAACTCCCCCCACCAATCCACCCACCAACTCAGGAAGCAAACTTCCATACGCTGCTGGCATTATCATAGTATTGGTTGTTTTAGGCACTGGTTATTATTTCCTGGCTGGGGCAAATTCACCCAAAATTTCCACGACAACCAATCCAACTACCACAGTTCAAGGAGGTTCGATAGCAACTACAACACAGCAAACTGCCACAACAAATAATACTGGTGGCATAACCAAGGCCCAGGCAGAAACCTTGTTTACTGGTGTCGCTTTCCCCAACTATACTGCCAGAAGTTATTATGGAATTGGCCAGGGGACTTACAATATGACTCCATCATTGACAGTACAGGGCATAAGCTACGAAGGCCAAACACTGCAGTCAGAAGGATTTACCTTTACTGGCGGTTCTACTGTTATTATAGGAAATTACTCAAAGGATGTTTCTGTATTTGAGTACGTAGTGCAAACGGGCGAAGCCCAAAGCATATTCAACGAAGACCTCAGCACATATATGAGTTACAACTATTCTAACCGAGCGATACCCATAGCTAACCTTACAGTCACTAATATAACAAGGCTAAACGGCACTAGAAACGGAGTAGCCTATGTTCTGTCTATAGTTTCATATTCCAATGGAGGCAAATTTTATCAGTTTAGCGGATGGAAAGGCAATACCTATATCTACTTCGAGGACCACGGCGAGCAGAATTCTGGGTTAGCAGGGTGGAAACCTGAATACATAAACACAACTTCTTTAGTAGATATAATTACAAATGATGTGTAACATTCTCTACAAAAGCGCGCATTGCAAATACCCCTCTGTCTATAGTGCTTATTTTATAGAACATCATGCCCTAGCTTGCAGAGTTTTAGCCATACCCTTACATCTCCGGCAGCCGGGCATTCCCGTTCTATGTACTGTTTTATGTCATGGCATATCGCATCCTGTTTCTTCACCCTATCAGGAAACTCGTAAGCAGTAATCTCTAATTCTACGTCGCCTAGCATGCCTTCGCCATTTGTTTCCACGAACCTTATGCTTATCTCATTTTCCTCAAGTATGATTTCGTTGCATGTCAGTTTTCCAGCTAAGTACTCTTTCAGTTTATGTGTTATTGGCACCAACGATGAATAGATTTCTCCGTCTCCATAATATACATTTGCCGTAGGCATCCTATCAAACCATATTAAACAAAGAGGTCTTAAATATACTTATCGAATGCCACATAATATGATGGACATTAACCGTGGCGCAGAATCCAGGCGGCCCAATTGCTACCGCGCAGTTATACTCCTACCATGAGCAGTATAAGGTTGCCGAAGAGCAATGAGACAACAATGCCTATGAACATGAACGCAGAGAATGGAACGGAGTCCTTGTAAACCGGCATCTTCTTCTTCACGCCCCTCAGGTCCTTTATCAGTTTCTCAGTGGCAAGCCTGCCAAACTTGGTCTTGCTGTTGAACAGCTGTATGTCTCTTTTTGACATTAGGTTTGTGGCTATCATATCCCCCTCCTCCAGCTGCCTTGGATAGACGAAGGTCACCATACCGTTGTAAACTCTCTTCTGATACAGTATTGTTACAAAGGATGCCACTGCGAGCACGCCAACAAGCGCCACGCCAAGGGGTTTCACCCCAAGTAGCACATACAGCCCAGCCAGAAATATCATGTACCCTACAAGCATTACCAGACCAAGGGTGATGCTCTCCCTGTTTGGTCCGTCAGCAATTTTTGTGCGCTTCTTTATAACGAGATAATAAATGGGTATGAAAAGCAGCGAAGCGTACCCAGCAGCTATGAATACTGATATTATAAACGGTATGAAGAACTGAAAACCACCGTATACTGGCTGCTGCCACACCGGCATTGCGAGTGTCACGAAGACGAACTCGAATACATCTCCACCGCCAACCATACCAACCCTATAGAGCACGTAGCTGAGCAGGCCTATGGCAAATGCAAGGCCAAAAGTAAGCTCATAACTTCCATTGAGCAAAGCTACCGCAACTCCAATGACGATGGTCAGAAATGCGAACTTGTTTGGCACCGTGCGCTTATTGAGCACGTCAAACAAGGCATATACCGCTGCCACTATCAGAAGGACTGAGATGCTCAGGAGAGTATACCCTGTCATTGAAACACAAGATTTTTGCACGAAAGATTTAAATATGTGTCCTGCAGACTAACCATTGTAAGGATTGAAGGGTTGCATATGGCACAATGGTTCGCAAAGCTCGATAGGGCATTGACGCCGACCATAGCTACAGCAGTAATAGCCATATACGGAATGAATTCATGCAATCACAAGTTTGCAGCATAAGAGCAAAAAAGTCCAATCTCTTTCTGGTGGTGCTCTTATGCCTATACAAACAACTAGTATTGAAAATGTCGGTCAGCTGCGCGTTACTGAAAAGGAGCTCACTTTAATGTATGAAATCGGGCTCAACCTGATACCTACGGCAACTGATTTCGTGGACTACACAAGCGAGAAGTACAAGGCCTCGAAGAGCGGTGTGTGGTACACGCTAAAGAAGCTCAAGAAGGTGGGCATTGTGGACTTCACCGAGAAGGGGGAGGGGCCCAAACCACTGGGCCTCACTGAGCTTGGTATGAAGATCATAAGGAGCAGGGTGGTCGCAGTGCAGAACAGGCAGTATGGCATGGTCCAGCTGCAGCTCAGCACTTGATGTTAAGCCGGTTGGATGCGGGTCTTGGGATTGGGCTGCTGGGTGCACATGCGCCCTGCAGCCATTATGTTCAGTCAGCTGTTCCGGGCCTTTATTGCACTGACCACTTTGCGCATGTCGTGCCTGAATCTCGCAACTGTGGATACGTTAGCAATTGCATAATCTGCATTATCGATTACACGCATGACACCGTGCTTCTCCTCAGATTTTTTATCCATGAATCCCTGCTTCTCCCTCTGTTCCTGCCACTTGAACCACTTGAGAGTGCGGTGATCCTCAGGCTTGCTGCGTGCCATGACTCTCTCAAACCTCACACTGAACGGCGCTAGAAGGGCGATTATGCGCAGCTGCGGCATCCTCTTCTTGAAATAATCCATCTCATATGTACTGCGTACTCCCATTATTGCAACCATCTCCCTGCTCCTGCGTATGCTCCTGTATGCATACCTGGCATAGACATCTTTCCCCTCCCTTTCCCTCAACTGTCTTGTGAATTCGCGCGTTGCAACTGGATCATTGCGCGCTACAGCACTCTTCTTTAGCAGTTCTCGCCATATATCTCCAAGTTCTATTACCTTAAAGTCCATGCTTTTAAGTATCTGCGCCGCTGTGCTCTTGCCAGAGCCAGGCAGGCCCACTACTATTACAACTATCTTACCCCTCATCACATCACTAGTGCACTTTGCTCCCAGGCTGCGCATCCCTGTCCGGAGTGAGCAGCGATATTTCTGTTTCAGACTCGCCTGCTGCAAGCAGCATGCCTTGCGATTCCAATCCTGCTATCATTTTGGCATCGAGGTTGGCTATGCACACAACCATCTTACCTACGATCTCATCCTTGGTATACGAAGCACGTATGCCTGCTATTACCTGCCGCCTGCCAATCTCAGGCCCAAGGTCTACAATAAGCTTATACATGGGCTTACGCGCTCCTGCATGCTCCTCAACCTCAAGCACCTTTCCCACTCTCAAGTCAAGCGCCAGAAAAGAGTCTATGCTGACCATAAAGCCACGTTAAATAAATGGATAAGAGCTATAATAAAACATGCGCACGTTTATAGCAATAGATCTCCCAGAGGAAATCAAGGAGAGAGTATATGCGGCTTCGGCAGAACTTCATAGCGGTGTAACAACCGTCGCGCAGAACAATCTCCACATAACGCTGCAATTCCTTGGGGAGAAGAGCAAGGCACAGCTAATTGATATAGAAAATACCATAAAGGCCGTAAATTCAACACCCTTCCTGGTATCTGTCTATGGCGTCTCATATTTTGGCAAGCCTGCGCGAGTCATATTCGCCAATGTGGCCGACGACTCAAGGATAGCATACCTGTACTCGCAGATATCAGTGAGACTTGCTGCAATTGGCATCGAGTCTATAGATAGCCGCAAGTTCGTGCCGCACATAACAATGGCAAGGGTAAAACATCCTGCTTGCGGTCTGGAAGATTTTATTTCAAGACATGCTGCTACAAAGTTCGGCAGTTTTGAAGTAAGCTGCATTGCAGTTAAAAAGAGTACGCCCTCAAGCCACGGTCCGGTATACGAAACCTTATACGAAAGAAAGTTCTGAAGCCTTCGCTATGAAATCCTCCTTCTTCACCTGGCATGCAAGCTCTCCCGGCCTGTATATCCTATCAATGACAAGAAGGTTGTAAGGCACTCCTGTCTTCAGATCTATGGCTATATGGCGTATGTCTGTGCCAAATAAGTCTATTTCCATAAGCCTAGACCTCACCCTGCGCCGCAGCTGCTCTATATCCCTTGCAGCTCCAATATAACCATCCTGCAACCCTATTGCCCTGAATTCGAGGTTACTGTCGCGCAGCCTGGTTGTCCAGCTGCCCATCTTAAGAATGTCCTTCTGGCTTAGCTCCTTGCTTATCCTAAGCACCACTGCAGAGCGCGTGTCAACGCCGTATACGCTTATCAGCATGTCGTAAGTAAGATCCTTGCACAGCGCATATCTGTGCTCCGGCGCATAATGCAGCAGCAGCGCCGCGTTAGGTTCCAGGGTAACTGACCTATCCGCTATCTGGGCCAGTGAAGCATGCTGCCTGTCCGCCGTGGCAAGCCTGAGCCTTCCACTGCCGAAAGAAGAGAGATTCCTCTTGAGATATATGCCCCACATGTCCAGCGCAATCACCATCACAGTATAGCGCACCAAAGCTAATATATCTATAAGCGCCGCCCCTTGCTCCAATGGGGTGTTCTGCTGCCCTGCGCAGGATGGCGAGCGAAGTGCCCATATCCTCTTAAACTGCCAGGCTGCGCACCCAGGCAGCTGGCCGAGCCTGCGATTCCACTTGTTGCCAATATTTATAAAGGTTAACGTCTAAATCTCCTTTACTAATAAGCTAGTTTTAGCAAGGCTTTTTCGATGAAATTGACGATTCTGAGCAGCGACGAGACTTCGGCGAGCTTCAGGCTTGAGGGAACCAACTTCTCATTTGCCAACGCTTTCAGGAGGACGATGATGAACGCAGTAGGCTGCCTGGCTATAGACAAGGTTACGTTCTACGAGAATTCCAGCGCAATGTTCGACGAATACATAGCCCACAGGATCGGGTTAATACCAATAAGGACTCCAAAGGACTATGGCGAGGATGACGAGGTAGTCTTCTCACTGTCTGCAGAGGGCCCTGTGACTGTGCTCTCCAAGGAACTGGTAAGCACCTCCAAGGGCATTGGGGTGGCAAATGACAATATACCAATAATAAAGCTAGCCGAGGGCCAGAAGCTCAAGGTCGATGGCAAGGCCATATTCAGCAATGCCATGAAAAGTTCGAAGTTCCAGCCAGGCCTGGTCACTTACAAGGCAGTTGACGACAACACCTTTGAATTTTACATTGAAACGTATGGCCAGATGCCGCCCATCGACATAGTGCACAGGGCATTAGGTATAATAAGCAGTGAATTGAAAGATGTACATAAAGAAGTCAAGAAGTGATGGCCTTCAAGCGCGGGGGTGGCAGAGCCTGGTCAAATGCGCTGGCTTGAGGGGTCAGTAACTTTAGTGTTTGCGTGAGTTCAAATCTCACCCCCCGCATCCAAGTGATGTTCATGGAAGGAATAGAAAAAACCCAGATAAGAAAGTGGATAGAGTCCCTGGAGAAGGCCAAAGCCGGCTCCAAGAATCCCAAGCTGCTTTCATACCTCATAAAATTGTCTTCAAAGCCCAAGAGGCAGAGGGTTAGCGTCAACCTTGACAAGCTCAATCGGTACGCCAATGAGAAGGACAGCATCATAGTGCCTGGAAAGGTTCTTGGCTACGGGAAGATAAGCAAGAGTATAAGAATAACCGCAATCGACTTCTCAGGCAGCGCTGTCGAGAAACTGAAGACGGCAAAATGCGATATAGTGGATATAAATGACATGCTCTCAGGCAAGCCTGCCAGGATAATAATCTGATAATCATGGAATACATTGTTGACGGATCGGACAAGGTGCTTGGAAGGGCAGCAAGCCAGGTAGCCAAGCTGCTGCTCAATGACAATACTGTAAGCGTGATAAACTCCGAGAAGATGGTCATAAGTGGGCATGAGCATGGCATATCCGGCAAATACAAGAGGCTACTTGAGCTCAAGGACAAGGCAAATCCAGAACACTCTCCATACTGGCCTCGCAGGCCGGATATGTTCGTCAAGAGGGTCATAAGGGGCATGCTGCCCTACAAAAAGCCAAAGGGCAAGGCCGCGTTCAAGAAACTTAGGGTCTACGTGGGCTCCCCTGCCGGAATAAAAGGTGAGAAGTTCGACGTGAAGTCAAAACCTTCAGCGCAGATATTCGAGAACGTGATTACCATAAAAGAGTTAACCGAGAAGCTCGGTTACAAGGTATGATTATATGGTTACTACGAGGCCGCTTCATATGATTCCAGAATCCGGATATATGGTAAAAAATGCTGATATTCATGGCAAATGAACAGAAAGGAACATCGAACCTAGACAAAGAACTTGAGAACCTCTACCAGCCAAAGGCAGTTCAGGCAAAACCACAGGCAAGGCGCAGCGCAGCAAAAGGCGCTGCAAAGAAGAAGACAACCAAGAAACCAGTACTTGCAAAGGGCAAGAGGAAGCGGGCTGTGGCCAGGGTATCCCTGATACCCGGGGGGAACGGCAAGCTTACGATAAATGGCAGGGACATAAAGCTCATGGAGCCTAGTGAGATAAGGGAGCTCATACTTGAACCTATCAATTCCACCAGCGCAGCTGCGGATGTTGCAAAGTCATCTGATATAAGCGTCCTGGTGTACGGCGGAGGATTCAGCGGCCAGGCCCAGGCAGCAAGAACTGCAATAGCAAAGGCAATAGTCAAGGCATCAGCGGCCCCAGATGCACTGCGCAGCTTCTACATGAGCTATGACCGCCACATGCTGGTGGACGACACCAGGGAAGTCGAGCCGAAGAAATTCAAGGGTCCAAAGGCAAGGGCAAGGTTCCAGAAATCTTACAGATGATGCTAAGTTGATACTATGATGATACCTGTTAGGTGTTTCTCATGCGGCCAGGTCGTGGGGGACAAATGGGAAGAGTTCAAGGAGGCTACTCAGGTGAAGAAGGAGGATCCGAGCGCAGTGCTCAGCAGACTTAAGGTTAAACGGTACTGCTGCAGAAGGATGCTTCTTGGCCATGTGGACCTGATTGATGACATAATCAACTACAGCAGGAAGTGATTGGCGGTAAGATGAATGCAGGTAAACATTTAAAAATAACCAATGCTAGATATAAGACGCGGGGTCGTCTGCTAGCTTGGTTAGGCTCTGTGCTTAGGGAGCATAAGACCCGCGTTCAAAATAAGCCTTCGCTTATGAAAATCGCGGCGACCCCGAACTTGTGATAATCATGGCAAACGAACTGCTGATAGATCAGGCAACGTACCTTGAAGTCGGTGTGCACATAGGCACAAAGGTAAAGACGCCGGGCATGAAAAGGTACATATACAAGGTAAGGGAGGACGGCTTGTATCTCCTAGAACTGTCCACAATAGACCAGAAGATACGCCAGGCTGCAAAGCTCCTGGCACAGTACGAGCCAAAGAACATAGTTGTGACGGCATCAAGAATCTACGCAATAGCCTCTGCAGCTAAATTTGCCGAGATAATCGGCGCAAAGCTGATCAGCGGAAGGGTAGTACCTGGCATATTCACCAACCCCAACCGCAGCGACTACACCGAGCCTTCGATAGCCCTATTGAGCGATACGCGCAACGAGAGGCAGGCTGTAAAGGAGGCCAGTTCCACCAGCATCCCAATAATCGCGCTTTGCGATACTGACAACTGGATAAAATTCGTTGATCTGGTAGTGCCGTGCAACAACAAGGGCAGAAAGTCGCTAGCTCTTATGTACATGCTGCTGGCACGCGAGTTCCTGAAGGAGAAAGGTTTAATAAAATCTAACGAGGAGTTCAATTACAAGGTCTCCGACTTCGAAGCGAAGATGGAGATGAAGGCGAAGTAATTGCTCAGGAAACCACAGCGTCCCCGCGTAGGAAGGCGGCTGAAGCTTCAGTCCGCCATGGACTTCCTAACCTCCTATGGTGTGGCACTTGTGATAATAACTGCCGCTCTGATAGTTGTTATCAATGTGGCCCTAAACCCTCCGGCAGACATCGCATATACCTCGCCTCCGGGGCTCACAATGGATTTCATAGGGCTAAACACTAGCGGCGCAGTGGTGGTAAAACTATCACAATCCCTAGGGTCGCAGATAACAATAAACGGAGTTGCATGCTCATCAAGGCAGAGCTCTACCGGTAATAATCCTGCATACGGCAACACTGCAGTAAACTCCCTGGGCGAATATTACCCTACGGTATACTACTCCCCTGGCAATGTTGTCTATCTGGGAACATATGCTATAGTGTCTGCATACTGCTACAAGGCAGGCAACGCGCGCGCCTATGGCAACCTGGGCTCCACATTTACCGGATATCTGTGGATCAATTACAGCGTGCCAGGATACGCCCCTCAGATCGAGGAGGCTGCTTCGTTTACTGCCCCATACCTGAGCACATATAGTATACCTACGACATCCACCGTTACCACCATAGCTTCATAGCAGGCAGCGCGCATAATGCAACAATGATATCTGCTGCTCTCTCCTCCCCTGAATTCTGCCAGAATAATCAGAATACTCCAAATATCTTCTTCCCTGCCCCAGGACCTTCGTTTATGGATCTGAACTGTTCCATAAGCTCGCGTTCATTGTGCGACAGGCTCTTAGGTATCTCCACATCTATAACGACTATCTCATCTCCCCTGTGTGCGCTGTTCAGCCTCTTTATCCCAGCGCCGTGCACCACCACCCGCGTCCCAGGCGCAGTACCCTGCGATATTGCTATGGTCTTTGTGCCGTCAAGCGATGGCACCTTCACATCGCCTCCAAGTATCGCTGTGTAGAATGGGACTGCCACCTTGGCTATTATATCGTCTCCTTCACGGGTGAACGTCCTGTCCTTTAGCTCATTCATCTCTATATAAAGATCCCCGCTCCCATCCCTCCCATAGTCCCCCATGCCTGCAAGCCTCAGCCTCATTCCGCTGCTTACGCCTGCAGGTATTGTCACCTTCGCTTTCTCTGTCGCCACTATCCCTCCTTTCCCGTTGCAGCGCCTGCACTTCCTCTCATATATCTTTCCGGCCCCTGCGCACCTGCTGCACTGCTGCGTTGTCTGTATTCTTCCGAAGAAAGAGCTGCTTACCATGGTCACATATCCGCTGCCCCTGCACTCTGTGCACCTAACTTGCTTTGACCCTGGCTCCCCTCCGCTGCCACTGCACGCGTCGCATTGCTTCACGTGCTTTATGTTTATCTCCTTAGTGGCTCCATTCGCTACGTCCTGCAGCGTCACATCCACCCTGTAGAGTATGCTCTGCCCTCTATCCTGTTCCCTCCCGCCTCCTCCGAACATATCACCGAATCCGAAGCCTCCGAAGTTTATGTTTATTCCCATCTGCCGCAGTATGTCCTCTATATCCGAGCCCTTGAATATGTCCTCCTCTGAGAACCTGCGATTGAAGCCCTCAGGGCCGTACGCATCATACTGCTTCCTCTTACTCTCATCGCTGAGCACTGCGTAGGCTTCGTTGAGTTCGCGCATCTTAGTCTCTGCATCCGGGCTCTTGTTGACATCCGGGTGGTACTTGAGCACGCCCTTCCTGTAGGCCTCCTTTATCTGCTCCTGGGTGGCATCCTTGGCCACTCCAAGAACAGAATAGTAATCTACCATCGTACTACTTCTCTACCTTGAAATCGGCATTGACAGTGTCTCCGCTCTGGCCTCCATCCCCTCCCTGCGGGGCTTCAGGCCCCTGCGCACCATCCTGCCCTGCCTGCGCCCCTTTGCCATACATGCTCGAGCCTATCTCCTGCAGCACCTCGCTGAGCCTGTCCAGCGCGGACCTTATCTTTGCTGTGTCATCTCCCTTGGCAGCCTCCTCAAGCTCCTTTTTGGCCGCATCGACCTTGTCGTACACCTCCTTTGGTATCTTATCTTTAAAATCCTTGAGGGTCTTTTCTGTGGTATACAGGACGCTCTCAGCCTCGTTCTTTGTCTGTATCCTGTCAAGCGTCTTCTTGTCCTCCTCGGCATACTGCTCTGCCTCCTTGACCTTCCTGTCAAGGTCATCCTTGCTCATCTTGTTAGGCGCTATTACCTGCATGCTCTGCTCCTTTCCAGTTGCCTTGTCCTTTGCATGAACGTGCAGTATGCCGTTTGCATCTATGTCAAATGTAACCTCTACCTGAGGCATGCCTCTTGGCGCAGGAGGTATCCCCACAAGCTCGAATCTTCCAAGCGCAACGTTATCCTTGGCAAGCGGCCTCTCCCCCTGCAGTATGTTTATGTCCACCGCAGGCTGGTTGTCAGCTGCAGTAGTGAAGACCTGCGATTTCTTTATCGGGATGGTGGTGTTCCTGTCTATGAGCCTAGTCATCACTCCTCCAAGGGTCTCTAGCCCAAGCGAGAGCGGCGTCACATCAAGCAGCACGATATCCTTCACCTCGCCTGTGAGCACCCCTGCCTGTATTGCGGCTCCGAATGCAACTGCTTCCATGGGGTCAACTCCCCTCTCGATCTTCTTGCCGAGCAGCTGCTCCACGTACCTTTGCACTATGGGCATGCGGGTAGGTCCGCCAACCAGTATCACCTTGTCTATCTGCCCTGGCTCAAGCTTTGCGTCCTTAAGGGCATTTGTCACGGGCTTGACAGTCCTCTCGACTATAGGCAGCACTATCTCCTCAAGCTTTGCCCTTGTCATCTTGTAAGTGAAGTGCACAGGAGCGTTCCCAGGCCCCATTGTTAGGAACGGCAGATTTATCTCGCTTGTCAGCGTAGTCGAAAGTTCTATCTTAGACTTTTCGCCAGCTTCCCTTATCCTCTGTACTGCCTGGTTGTCCCTTGATACATCCACTCCCGAACTCCTCTTCACTTCATCGAGCAGGAAGCCTACTATGGCATTATCCATATCTGTGCCTCCTAGCTGCGTATCCCCATTGGTGGATTTCACCTCGAATACTCCGTGCCCGAATTCCATTATTGTAACATCAAGGGTGCCTCCGCCAAGATCGTAGACAAGTATCTTCATATCCTTGCCTACCTTATCTACGCCAAATGCCAGCGCAGCCGCCGTTGGCTCATTGACCAGCCTGACGACCTTAAGCCCTGCAATCTCTCCGGCATCCTTGGTGGCCTGTCTCTGGTTGTCATTGAAGTAGGCTGGCACAGTTATCACCACCTCCTTCACCTCCTCCCCAAGAAATGCCTCCGCATCCTTCTTTATCTTCTGCAGCAGCATTGCCGAGAGCTCCTGCGGGGTGTAGCTCTTGCCAAGCACCTTGTACTTGAAGTCAGTGCCCATCTTCCTCTTGAACGCGCTTAGCGTCCCATCAGGATTTGCTACAGCCTGCCTTTTCGCAGGCTCGCCAATAAGCCTGTCACCGTCCTTTGTAAAGGCCACGTAGCTTGGGAAAGATTTTCCGTAAAGCGATGTGCCTTCTGCGCTCGGTATTAGCGTAGGTCTTCCTCCTTCAAGCACTGCAGCGGCACTGTTAGATGTGCCCAGGTCTATTCCTAGTATTTTTGCCATATTCATTCACCTTTTTTCTCTTTTTCCTTGTTCTCTTTTCCTGCCTCCTTCTTTGATACTATCACTGAAGCCGGCCTTAGCATTATCTCGTTAAGCATGTATCCCTTCCTGACAACCTCTATTATCGATCCTTCCTCCATGTCGCTTCCCTGCGCAAGCACTATCTCATGCTTGTATGGATCGAACTTCCCATCGACAGCTATCTCTCTTAGCCCCATGCCCTTTAGCGCTGCGACGAAGTTAGAGTACACTAGCGCCATGCCCTTCATCCTATCATCCTCATTGTCTGCGTATGCCTTCATGGCAAGCTCGAACTCATCAAGCGTAGGAAGGAGCCTGGTTATCGCATCTGCCCTTCCAATGGCCTTGGAACTGTCTATGTCCTTTGCAACTCTTTTCTTGTAGTTGTCGAACTCAGCCGCCATCCTTAGCAGCCTGTCCTTAAGCTCTGCAACTTCATTGTGCGGATCTGCAGCAGCCTCATCAAGCTGCTCCTTGCCCTGCGCCTCCCTGTTCGCGTTGCCATTATCTCTTTCTTGTTCTTCTTCTGCCATGCATGTCACTTTCTATAAGCTCGTCCATCTTCTGGGCGAATTCCATCATCCTGCCGAACTCCCTTTCCATGTCTGCCTGCAGCTCTTCTATCGTGCTTTCCATATCCTCCGATCTCAGGTAGTACCTCCTTCCCTTCCTCACTACTATTCCCGAATAGATAAACCTGTTTAGGTGGTATATCACCGTGGTGCGCGGCACGTCAAGCTTCCTGTTCAAATCCTTGCTTGTAGTTCCTGACCCACCTGTGGTATTCTCTATAATCTCCTTAAGCATGGCAGGCTCAAGTTCCTTTTCACCAAGTCCGAAGACCTTGCAGAACCAATTTGTTAGCTCATCAACGTCGTCTCTGGATGGTTTTGTCACGGCCTTGAGAACGATCTTCTCCTCCGATGCCATGCTATCTTTTCATATTATGGCCAAACTAATATATAAATATTTGCTTTCTTTCAACTTTTTATTGAAAAGTTCTATTCAATATTGCTTGATATGTAAGGAGTTTGCGTATTTATACCTTTGCTGGAAAAGTATATGCGGGGCTATTTTATGACGGATGAACCCTTCCCTGTGGACCTTAGCGACAAGGAGAAGGAGATCGCAAAACCATTCTTCACCAATACCGACAGCCACGTCTTCGGGCTCAAGAACCTTCCAGAAGTGGTTATGGGTACGCTCTTCTCAAGGTACAGCAGGTCTGATAAGAGTGCCAGAAGGCTGCTCCTGGATGAGTTCATCCCTAACAAGGACATATCTGATATTATAGAAAGCAGCATGAACAAGGAGAAAGCGGAATCAGGCATTGCAGTAAGCAGGGCCGAAGATTTCTACCAGAGGGTATTGGTTGGTTATGGGGATGATTCAGTGGCAGAGCTTGCAGGAGCCCACATCGCATGCGAAAATGTATCCAGCCTTGCAGGCGACCTGCTGACTGATTCAAGGCTTGGCATTTCTCCGCTTGAGAAGTCTGCACGCTACATACCATTCGACAAGAAAATCGCAGGCAAGTATCTCTGGTATCGTTCCCCCAAGATCATGGGGTCTAGATTCGCAGACCTGTACGAGCGCACCAACGATATGATATTCGATCTATACTGCAAATGGCTCCCAACGGTGATATCGTACGTGAAGGAGAACAATCCCAGGGCAGAGGATACGACTCCAAGGGCATATGAGAGCGCAACGCGCGCAAAGGCATTGGACGTGCTAAAGAACATGTTTACTGCAGGAAGGCTCACGAATGTCGGGCTATTTGGCAACGGCAGGGCCTTCGAGTATCTCATAACCAAGCTATACTCATCAGAACTTGCAGAGGGCGTGCAGCTTGCAGGGCAGTTGCATGCCGAGCTAGCCAAGATAATGCCTGCTTTCGTGAGAAGGTCGCAGCCTTCAGAGTATCTGATAGGTACAAGGGAAGCAATGGCTGAGTTCGCAAGCAAGACTGTAATGCCTCCATCTGAATCCGGGCAGTTGGAAGCATATGTAAAGCTTGCGGAATACGATAGCGATGCCGAGGCCAGGGTTCTTGCAGCCATGCTATATCGTTATTCATCTGCATCAATGGACAGCCTAAAGGAGACAGTAAAGGCCATGCCGGAGAATAGACGCAAGGAGCTTGTGACAGCTTATCTATCCAAGAGGAGGAACAGGAGGGATAAGCCGGGCAGGGCTCTTGAGAGCACCTATTATACTTTCGAGATACTTTCCAACTACGGCATGTTCAGGGACCTGCACAGGCACAGGGTGCTCACTCTTGACAAGCAAAGGCTCACCACGCGCTTTGGATACGATCTGCCCCAGGACCTTGTGGCAGTGGGGCTTGACAAGGAGTATGCACAGTTAATGGAGGATGTGGCCCAGGTACAGCAGCAGATAGAGGGGGAGATGCCAATCGAGGCGCAGTACCTTGTACCAAGATCATACCACATGCGCTACTACATGAAGATGAACCTTAGGGAAGTGTATCATCTCACCGAGCTCAGGTCGAGCAAGCAGGGCCATCCTGACTACAGGAAGATAGCGCAAAGCATGAAGAAGGAAGTGGAGAAAGTGCATCCTGCCCTGCTCGAGTTCATACAGGTCGACATGAACGACTATGCACTTGCAAGAATGGACAGCGAGAAGAGGATAGACAAGAAGCTTGAGGAGCTTGACAAGAAAGCAAAAACGTGATTGCATGATACTATCTGCAAAGAAGATACTGGAACTTAACCAGAAATACAATCTGGTGGAAAACCTCTCGGAAAGAGAGAAGAGCAATCCCGAGGGCGTAGGCCTTGACCTTAGGGCCGGTGAGGTATTCACAATAGAAGGCGAAGGCTTTCTAGGCGAAAGCGAGCGCAAGACCCCGCAAGCAAAGAAAATCGCAGACATAAAGGACGGAGACAAGGAGGTAGCAATAAAGCCAGGCCAGTTCGTACTGGTCAAGACGATCGAAAAGGTAAACCTTCCACCTGAGAAGATAATTATAGAACCTGGTCTAGCGCCATCGTTCCTGATGGCCGATGCCCATCCGCGCAGCACCCTGCAGAGGGCAGGGATTTATTTTAGAGGAACAAAGACGGATCCCGGGTACAGCGGCGAGCTTACGTTCGCAATGGCCAACCTGGGTCCGTCTAACTTCAGGCTAGAGCTGGGCGCAAGATTTGTCAACATAGTGTTCCATGTGGTGGTTGGGGACCTTAGCCGGGCCTACCAGGGCCAATGGCAAGGCGGAAGAGTCAGCGCAGATAAGAAGGAACAGCAGAATTGATTGCTATTTCTGCGCGCCTGTGAACTCCTCGCCTATTTTCGATGTGCTTGGGGCCTTTGTATCGTAATATTTTCCATGATATGCCCGTTGTACCGGTGAAGAAAGCGTCTCGAATATAAGGCAGCAGAACCTCATGCCGGGTATTATGGCTATTGGCAGCTTGCCGATATTGCTTATCTCGAGAGTCAGCCTGCCCTTGTATCCTGGATCTGCGTGGCCTGCAGTAGAGTGCACGCCTATTCCAAGCCTTCCAAGGCTAGATCTGCCGTCTATATGCGCCATAAGGTCGTCAGGTATCTCCACATGCTCCTTTGTTATACCAAGTACGAATTCTCCAGGATGCAGTACGAACGGCTTGCCTTCTGGTATCTCGATTGTCTCGGTGTCAGGCTCGTAGTTCTTGTCAGCAAGGTCTACGTGCGATTTGTGCGTTACATTAAATATCTTGAAAGTGGTGCCAAGCCTAAGGTCCACCCCTATGGACTGCAGCTGCTCATTCAGCTCGCACGGCTCTATTCTGAGCTTGCCGCTGTCCATGTACTTCTTAATATCATTGTCTGAGAGTATCACTGTACCACGCTTCACCATGTCTCTTAAGATATATAAAAATGCTTATCCAAGGGCGCAAAGGCCCTTGCATCAATCAGGGCACACAACCTGCCAAAGTACAGCAGTTTCAGCTAACACTACAATTGCTACAGGCGCAACTAATGCGGCAGCTCTCATATGTGGTAGAAACTCCGGCATACCCTTGCGGCACTCCATCCGTATCCATCGCTCCGTACGAACTTGTAGATGGTACCTGGATCAAGATCTCAAATTGCACGGCGGATCGCTCTCATGCACTGTAAATCTCACTCTCTTTGGGAGCAATGCAGTAGTGGCGCTCATCTACGGCAATCTATCTACAGCGCGTGAAGACCAATATGCAACATATTCCGCAGCTGCCGTGGCGCTGTTTATAATCGGCGGCATCTCAGCATACTTGTATCTTAGGTTTAAGCACAGGCTTCGTTAACAACGGGACGCTACTTGCAGAGTGCCTAGGATTGCATGCCCTGGTACAGCGGAAATTTTGATGCTAGCTCAACTACCCTGCTCTTTATCAGCTTAAGGTCATTATCTGCCTTTATATCGCTCCTGAATCTCTTCAGAGCAGCTATCCTTGCATCCTTGTCATCCGGCAACTCGTATGCACTTACCTTCTCTATCACATCTGCTATCATGCCTGCAGCCTGCTCCATCTCGGGCTCCTTCATGCCTCTTGTGGTAAGCGCTGGGGTGCCAAGCCTTAGCCCGCTAGGATAGAAAGGCGGAGCCTGATCCCTTGGCACTGCATTCCTGTTGGCCGTTATGCCAACCAAGTCAAGAGCCTCCTGCGCGAACACTCCCTTTCCCTTGCCAAATGATGTAAGGTCCACGAGCACCATGTGGTTATCCGTGCCTCCTGTTACGAGCGTTATGTTGCGAGAAACAAGCCCCTTGGCAAGAGCCTTAGCGTTTTTAACTACCTGCGCTGCATACTTGCTGAACTCTGGCCTCGATGCTTCGAGCAGTGCTATTGCTATGCCTGCTGTAACATGGTCATGCGGCCCTCCCTGCAGCCCAGGGAATACAGTCTTGTCTATCTTTTCAGCAAGCCCGGGATCCTTCTTAATCCCCTTGTCAGTAACCATTATCATAGCTCCCCTTGGCCCTCTCAGCGTCTTGTGTGTGGTTGTCATCACTATATGGGCGTATGGAACTGGGCTTGGGTGTGCGCCACCAACCACAAGTCCTGAAACATGCGATATGTCTGCAGCAACATATGCCCCTACCTCATCTGCTATCTCGCTTATTTCCCTGAACGGGAATTCCCTGGCATACGCTGTCGATCCGACCCATACTAGCTTTGGCCTGCTTTCAAGTATTATCTTGCGTGCGCCTTCAATGTCCATGTAGCCATCCTCCCTGACCCCGTACTGGACGCTGTTGAATATCTGCCCTGACATACTTGTCTTTGCGCCATGGGTGAGGTGGCCTCCCTCCGCAAGGCTCTGCCCGCATATGGTATCCCCGGGCTTGCATACTGCAAGGTATACTGCAAGGTTTGCAGGGGATCCTGAGTAAGGCTGCACATTGGCATGTGGCACGGCAAAAAGCTTCTTCGCCCTCTCTATTGCTATTCGCTCCACGCTGTCTATAACCTGATTACCTCCGTAGTACCTCTTGCCCGGATATCCCTCAGAATACTTGTTAGTTAGTACAGATCCTACGGCCTGCATCACTGCGAGACTCGTGAAGTTCTCCGATGGTATCATCTCCAGCCCGTCTCTTTGCCTTGCCAACTCGTCCTTTACAAACCCGAATATTTCAGGGTCAGTCTTGCTTATCTCCTCAAACCACATAAGACCTCCTCAGCTAAATGCGATCAGTGTTATTACTACTGCCCTTGCTGCTGCTTGCTCTTGCTGTATCTCCTAAGCTCAGACCTGGCATCCTCTATAAGCTCCATATGCTCTTTCCCATACTTGACTATTCCGTAGTTGTACCTTATTAGCAGCATCACATAATAGAATATCAGGAATATGTCTACAGAAAGGAACAGCAGAACTATCAGGGGGTCAAATGACAAGGTTACGAAGTAGCCAAGCGAAGCGTTATAGAGTATTGCTATGATTATTATCACTTTTGTAGCAAAATGCATCGGCTTTCACCTCCTTGGTCTTCTTGCCTTTGTCCTGTCATCAGAGCCTGGCTTGGTAAATTTCAGTTCATGTGCTACCTGCAGTATGAAATAGAATATTATGACATAGTCAAGCGACAGCAATATAAGGAAGACATCCCTGCTTGGTCCGGCTGTAAGGTTCACCACTATGTATGTGAAAAATATATTGTATATAAACAGCAGCACTGTAACAAGTGCTATCGTATTTTTAAGGGACGCCATTCCAACCAACACATAATAGCTGGCAACATAACTTAAAAAGGGTTATGTTGGCCTCAATAACAATGTACACGGTTATTGCAAGCAGGCTAATAAAGTATCCCAAACCCAATATATGGCTAACAATAACGAGTGTATTAGTATGCCGAGGCAACAACAAGCAAGAAGCCCAGTGGCAAAATATGAGTCCACTGTAAGGAAACTAAAGATAGTATCTACAGCAGCCCTGATCTTGGGTATAGTCGCAATATTTGCGTCCCTGGCTACTGTAATTCTGCTCGCATCAGAGTTGCCCACCAGCACTAATTCGCCTACTACCACTGTCGCAGGAACAGGTGGGCCAGGCTCAACACTTGCCGGCATAAACCAGCCGCTCAATAGCACCTCGCTTTCCGTAATTAACAATGCGCCTAACGCCTATTTTGAAACAGCAGGGGAGATGTACCTGAACGATACGATACAGAATCCGATCTTCGGGTATCCATCCTTCGGGTCAAACGCCCACACTGTGAACGGATTCGTAGCAAACAACAAGACCTCTGTAGTCTACCTGGGATCCATAACGTGCATATACTGCGGGGAGAACAGATGGGCCATGGCGCTAGCACTGTCAAGGTTCGGTACATTCTCGCAGCTGTTCACCGGATACTCATCATTCGGGGATGGCGATGTGCCAACACTGTACTGGGCCGCAGAGCCATACAACTCATCAACCGACGACGTGCACAACTACTACACCAGCAATTACATAAACTTCGTCTCAATTGAGGATATCAACCCTATAACGGGCGGATTCAAGCTCAACCCGCTGCAGACTATCCTGTCAAACCTCGTGAGCATCGGCAACAAAACAGACCTATCTGCATTCAACTACATACTGAACCTTAGCAGCAACACTACTACGGCTTTTGCCGGCACACCATATACTATCTGGGGCCGCTACCAATTCAACGGCGCAGACGCAGCTGACTTTGGCAACCCCAACCAGTCTGCTACAGCCACCGGCCTGCCTTACCTATCGCTCATGACGCATGGCCAGGTACTTGGCGAGCTTGCCAGACCTAACGACCAATTCGGATGGACCGAATACGCAGCTGCCGACGTATATACTGCAGCCCTGTGCAAGTCGCTTAATAACACTGCAAGCGTGTGCACACTGCCGGCAATACAGGGCATTGAAGCCAAGCTGACGTGACTCTAAGTGCGACAGTTAGGCACAGGGAGGATAGGGGTCTTTGCAGCCATCTTCAGCCGCAAGGCCTACATAGCCATTGCCGCTGCAAGCGCCCTTGTCTTCTACTATGTATTTTATTACCTTGTGGTTTCTGACAACTACGGCGTCTTTCTGGTTCTGATGCCAATATACCTGATATATCTGCTTGTTGCGACTTCAGGCATACTGTTCTCAATAAGTGTTTTCACCGTTGCATACTCTGCTGCCTCAAGAAGGCTTGGGGTTGAAGGAGGCATAATGGGAGTCCTGCTGCCTTCCATGGGCGGCATAGTGGCAGGATGCGCCTGCGCCCTGCCGCTGCTTACTTCGATCCTACTATTCTTAGGCATTAATGCCTTTGAGGCGCTTGGAATAGTAACTGCCATAGGCATTTACCAGTTGTGGATAGTGCTTGCCATGATCGCCATCAACACAGGCATGATCTATTACTATCTTGGCAGGCTGCCGGCATCACGCAAAAAGAGGCAACGTAGAGCGGCTGGTTTGTAAACCTGTCGTTGGCTGCATATAAATAAAAGCTTTATTATGTATAATGACTGCTATGGAGGGTATGTTTCCCCTAGGCACCGGCATAAGCCGTGTCAGGGCCATTATAAGCATAGTAAAAGAGAGGGGAGGGCATGCAGGCATGTCCGATCTGGCTGAGGAATCAGAGGAAGACATAGACGACCTGCTGCCGCTTATAGAAGCATGCAAGCTCCTGGGTCTTGTTACTGTCAACAAGTCTGAGCTGAAACTCACCAGGAAGGGCAATGCTCTGGCATTCTCAAACTTCTCAAAGACAATACGTGAAGGGCTCGCAAGCACAGAGCCGTTCAAAAGCGTGCTGCTGATAGTCGGAGACGGCAAGGTTAGCACTGCAGACCTGCTCTCGACCCTCAGATCCAAGGGCATAAGCCTTCATGAGGACGAGATTGTTAACAGCCAGCAGATGAAGAAGCTCCTTCTAAGGTGGGGCGTCAGGAGCAAGCTGCTGGCCTACGATATAGAAAACGACAGTTGGTGCGCCAAGAGAAATTCAAAGTAAGCTGCAGTGCACAATGCGCGCAGCCCGCTACTGGGCAAGCGCTGCATAGATCTGATCCATTATGTCTGTAAATCGCGATGATCTCTTGTCTCTGGGCCTCTTCCACAGCACCTTTATTATCCTCTTCACGTGAGTCGGCTTGTTAGATAGAACGATTATCTTATCAGACAGCTCTACTGCCTCCTCCACATTGTGTGTTACCATCACCACTGAATTTACCGATATGTTTTTGTTCTCCAGCATGTATATTATATCAGATCTGAGGGTCTCTGCGGTAAGCTCGTCAAGTGAACTGAACGGCTCATCCATAAGCAGGACCTGCGGATCTGACGCTATTGCCCTTGCAATGCCAACGCGCTGCTTCATTCCTCCGCTTAGCACATTGGGGTAATATTTCTCGAACCCTCCAAGACCGAATCTGTCCAGAAGCTCCGCTGCTTTTGCCTCTTTGCTGTCATCATCAAGATCCGTCATTGAAAGCCCCATCTTCACGTTATCCTGGTTGGTGAGCCATGGAAGGAGGGCGAAGTCCTGGAAGACGAATGACATCTTGCTGTTAGGGCCTTCAACCTTCTTATCCATGAACAATACTCTGCCTGACGACGGCTGAACCAGCCCTGCTATTATTCTTAGCAGCGTGCTCTTGCCGCATCCAGAAGGCCCGACTATGGAGACGAACTCCCCTTTCTCAGCTGTGAAAGAGACCTTGCTCATTATTTCCTGCGCGCTGTTCTCGTAAAGGAAAGAAACATTTTCTACAGATAGCATTCTCATCTGCTTACCCTACCTATATACACTTGCAATCCTGTTGTAGAATCTCTTCCACACGAACGTATTCACTAACAATATCATCACTACAAGGTTTAAAAGGGCAATCACCATGAGGCCTAACCCTGAGTTTCCGGCGGCAAGTGAGAGGTCCAGCAGTTTGCCTATCCCTATCCCAACACTGCTAAGTATATTTGTAGAGCCTGTTATTCCTGTACTTGTGAAGTACTCGGCAACTATGCTTGCATTCCATTCGGCAGCTATGCCTGTCATTGCTCCTGTTATGAGCCCTGGAACTATGGCCTTTAGATAGATGTTCTTCCATGCGTTCCAACCCTTTATGCCGAAAGTCTTCTGTGCCTCGAATATGTTGGACGGCAGTGTTTTCACGCTGGCCACAACGCTGAATATGACGTACCATATGCCGCTAAGGAGGAATATTATGAATGCTACTACCTCTCCATGGAGGGCGCCTCCTCCAATGGCGAGAGCTATTGCAGGCAGCAGAACTGTTGCAGGCACAGATGCCACTATCTGAAAGAGAAGCATGTACTGTGACGTGCGCTTTGACATAAAGACTATATAGACGCATACTGGCACCGCTATTGCCAGTGTGACAAGGAAGGCCAGCCACACTCTTGCAAACGTGGCCGCAAGAGCTATGAACGCCGCAATCTCATATCCTCTCAGTGTCGGGCTAGATGCTATTACATACGCCATCACAAGCAGTATCATGGCTCCAAGTGCAGTGTATAGCGTGGATACTTTTATCACCCTTCTCCTTACTGCCGGCTTCCTTGGCGCAGCCCCGCCGCTGTCGATTAAGAAACCCTTCTCGTCGAATTCAACTTTCCTGCGTGGCAGCGCAGTTTCTAGCCATGTTATCATTCTCTTCTCAAGCTTTGGCTTTGGCGCCTGCGCCCGCTGCCTTGTGTACTTGGTGGCATACTTCTCCAGGGGCCTAAAGAACAGGAACCTGGTGAGTATCACGAAGGCTATGAATACACCAAGCCCCAGAAGGTAATACCCCCCGCCTATCTGTGCAAGCTTTATCAGCTCAGGGCCGATACCATAGCCCACCTGATAGTTCTTGTTGCCTATCGAGAAGATCTCGCTTGTAACCAGGTAGAATAGGCCTATGGACCATGAGAGTATTGATTGCTCTACGAGCCTTGGGAAGCAGGCAGGCATGTATATCCTCCTAAGCCTTCTCCATATGTCGAAATGGTATAGCCTAGCAACCTCAGCCAATTCCTTAGGTATGGTCTTTATCGACTCATATACCCCAAGTATCATATTCCAGACCATGCTTGTTATTATAAGGAATACAACTGCTGCATTGATTCCTATATAGCCCGGAAGCACCGCAACGAAAATGTAGATTGCGAATGGGAAGAACGCAAGTATCGGTATTGTCTGCAGTACGTCAACGACTGGAAGCATGAGCTTCTCTGCCTTAGATGATGTCGCCATCCACACCCCTGCCGCAATGCTCAATGCCACTGACACTCCAAGCGCAACGAACATTCTGGCCCAAGAGACAGAGGTGTCTAGGACCAGCTTTAACAGAAGGCCTAGCAAATCCATGATACTATTGGCGCTTGAGATATAATATAAGTCTTTGCGCGTTATCATCATCATATAAAGTGGCGCAATCTCATGCGAAGAGGAAAAAGAAAGGAGGTTTCAAGCTCGGCAAAGAAACATGCAAGCAGGCACATGCAGGTGCCAAAGCAGCAAGGCAACACGGTATATGACCTGGAGGATCTGCTAATAGAGATGCTCGTAGGGGCTGCGCCGGGCGCATCCAATGGCACAGATATAGAGAACCTGATCTATTCTGCCACTGGCAGCACCGCCGAGCTCGGCTACGATTTCGGGTTCTCCGTGGGAAGGAGCATGGCCCTCAAGCTTGGGCGCGAGAGCGGCATGGCCTCTGTACTTGATCGAATAGGCCTTAAGGACTCCACATACAACCCTTTTGCTGACGAAGTTATGATAACATCACGAAGCCGCAAACACCACCCCCACGCAAATGTGGGGCACAGCATACACGTGTACGAGTCCGGCGTAATAGCCGGCTACCTCTCCACATCCACTGGCATACGCATAAACGCATCGGAGAACAGGTGCACATGCAACGGGGCCTCAGAATGCCAGTTCCTGGCATCACACCTGCCAAAACGCAGATTTATTCCATCAGGAGCAGCGGCCACAATAAGCGGCATAGCTTCAGTGCTAAGTGAAAGGAAGTTTTCCAAGCCAAGTGTAGAGTACTACCGCATCCTTGCATGCGTGCCGCTGCTTGATCCTTCCATGTCGGAGCAGGTTGAGAAGATAATGTTCATGGCAGGGCAGAGAATGTCCAAGCTCTCAGCAGACCCAGATCCTGCCTATGTCGTTGAGAATGTTTCAAATTACTTCGGCGCCACAAGCTTCAGCGTAAAGGCATCTGGCAGGAAAAGCATTATAAGGCTGAGATATGAAAGCTATAATTCGATAAGGCCGTTCGTAGGCATGCCTGCAGCCATACTTTCCGGGTTTTACAGCTCAAGGGGGTACCGCCTGGGCGCGCATTTCACAAGGAACAGCAACGGCGGCTACACGAACACGATAAAAGCTACAAGGAAGATCTGATGGGAATACTGGATGCAATACTAAGTGCCTTGCCCCACATAAAGAAGCCTGAAAGACCGCTCTCGTTCAAGGACAAGCTGAAATGGACTGCTGCTATAATGGCGATATACTTTGCCATGTTCAGCATACCTGCATATGGTGTTAACCTCAGCACGCTGCAGCTACCGCAGCTCCAGCTGCTCAATATAATCTTCGCTGCAAGGACAGGCACCCTAATAACAGTCGGTATAGGCCCTATAGTCCTATCAAGCATAGTGCTGCAGCTGATACAGGGTACAGGACTGCTTAAGATAGACTTAAACGATCCGCAGCAGAAGGGCAAATTCCAGGGAGTCCAGAAGCTCTCTGCCATGGTCATAGCAGTTGCAGAAGCCATAATATTCACATCAACCGGGTATGTGCCCCTGGCCGGAGCCAATTATTTCGGCATAGTGGTGTTCCAGCTGGCAGTAAGCGCAATAATAGTGATATTCCTTGACGAGACGATGGTAAAATACGGCCTTACCTCTGGCATAAACCTCTTCATAGCAGGAGGCGTGGCATATTCGATGATAGCAGGGACTGTGAACATACTCATACCAAGTGCAGCAACTGCTCTTGCTACAGGGGGCGCTGCAGCCATACCAAATGCAATACTCTCGTTCGGACCGCTGTTCTTTGCAATAATAGTGATGCTTGTAAGCATCTATGCATATGATATGAAGGTAGAGCTTCCGCTGGCTTTCAGCCAGTTCAGAGGAGTAGGCGGCAGGTTGCCCATACCCTTCCTGTACGTTAGCGTGCTGCCCGTTATACTTGCAACCTCTCTAATAGTGTCTCTTGGGGTCTGGTTCTCCTTCTTGGCAACAACTGCAAGCCCGCTGGCGCACTTCATTGCTTATTACCAGCAGATTCCTACTTCGTCAGGCGGCACCACAAACCAACTGGTAGGCGGGCTGCTTTACCTTGTATCGCCTAATTTCCCTCTTCCATACGCATCGCCTTACGGCATAGGCGGCTACGGCCAGTACTTCTCGTTCTTCTTCACTTCGAGCAGCGAGCTATTCATGCCATGGGGCGGATTTGTTCTGGTGCCCGAATGGCTGCATGTAATACTATATACGCTAATGCTGATAGTCATGTGCGTAATATTCGGCAAGTTCTGGGTCGAGATGACCGGCCAGAACCCAAAGAACGTGTCCGAACAGCTCCAGGAGGTTGGATGGCAGATACCGGGATTCAGACGCGATCCAAGGATAATGGAGAATGTGCTCAGCAAGTACATACCAACAATAACTGTGCTGGGCAGCATATTCGTCGGGCTTCTTGCTGCTTTCGCAACGCTAACCGGCGCAATAGGCTCAGGGATGGGCATACTGCTTACTGTGGGGATAATGTACATGCTATACCAGCAACTGGAAAGGGACAGGATGCTGGAGGGCATCCCTGCACTTGACAAGTTCCTTGCGTGATTGTATGGATATGTCGGAGTACCAGCGCAAGGCAAGCAGCACCGCCATATATCCAAAGAAGTACAAGCTTTATTATCCTGCAACAGGGCTAGCCGGGGAGACTGGCGAGCTGCTAAACAAGATAAAGAAGAGGATGAGGGACAGAAAGAAACTAGACAAAGAGGACATAAAGGCGGAGCTTGGCGACGTTCTGTGGTACGTGAGCCAGGTAGCCACTGACCTCGACCTCAAACTTGATGACGTAGCCAAATACAACATAGCCAAACTAAGGAGCAGGAAAAGAAGGGGAGTGCTTAAGGGCAGCGGGGACAACAGGTGACTTTACGCAGTGCAAAGTCGAGCACGTGATCCTGGATCCGCAGCAAAGAGAGCAGCATGTACGCAGCCTGCTTAAGCTTGATGGGCTTGAAGTAAGGGAAGATACCAAGGCATGCTACTGCGCACTGCCGCTCACAGGTGCCGCGCCTGAAATGAGGAAGCTGATAGAGGAGGAGCATGACAAGATCAAAGCCTGCATAAGCAGGGCGGGGCTAAGGATCTACGACCCTAAGGATTCAGGCACTAATCCATGGATAAAGCTTGAGGGCAAGCCCCAGGATGTCTACGATCTTGATACTATACAGGTAGTCACGCCACGATTCTTCGAGTTCACAAACCTATATCCTTCTACGGGTGCAGGGATAGAGGAACACAAGGCTATAAGCTACGTCAAGATTCCTGTAATAGTGACGAAATCGGGCATGTACACCAGCAGGATGTCAAACGGGGCAAGGAGGGTGATACTAATCGAATACGAGAATGCAGATTCACAGCAGGACGACATAACTGGCGTATTCAAGACTCTTGGCGGCTATGAGCCGGGCATAGGCCTATGCAGCATGCATGGCAATACCCTAATAGGCTTCTGTGACGGAAAGGATCCGCTGTGCCTGCCTGGACTAGTGGCCAGCAAATTCTCTGGACTTGCATACAACTTCGACAAATACTTAACACTGTGAGCGGGAAATCCCACATGCTTTAGCGGTGGGATGAGAGCGAACCGCAGTAAGGCGTATAAACATAAATGGAAATATAGGCTGCATGGAACTGACAAGAGCCTACAAGTTCAGAATCTATCCTGACACCACAAGGCAGGAGGAGATAGACGAAAGACTGGTTCTTGCGCAGCAGTTCTACAACAAGATTCTTGAGAAATCAATCCAATCCTATAAGGACGGCAATCACAAAGTATCAATGGCACAATTCAACAGATTCGTAAAGGAGATAGTCGCAGAGAACAAGAAATTCCTGAAACTCTATTCGCAGACAAGATGCGAGATAGAATACAGGCTTA
>JAJZJQ010000020.1 GCA_021851065.1 Microcaldota archaeon | reverse complement strand
TTCATCTCCTTGGCGCTTTCTATAAGACCTAAGATTATCTCACTATACGTTTCCCGGGGGTATTTCTTGATTTGCTTCAGTGCCTTAACCACTGACTTGCTCAGTTGTACTGTTGTTATTTCCTCAGTCATTATATGACACCTATAGTTAGTATATAGCATACTATATATTTAAGCCTTTGCTTTGATGAGTACTAGAAACTATGTTGGGCAATAAACCATTCTTGACCCGTGCTAAGCACAATATGCGCCACAGGCGCATCTCCGACAAGGAAATTTTAAATAATTGGTTTTAATTAAGTAAATCGTATAGTTTTATTTAAATTATTTAAACGTATGATGTTAATATGAGTTTATGCATAAAGAGTTGGATAGGACGCTGAAAATCCTGAAACCCACGACTGCACCGTAAAGTGCCTTCGCTTCGCTAACTTGTGTCCTTCTTTCTGTAATATTGGTATACGTTACATGAAATGCTCCATAAAGTTTGCAATGAGGCAGGAAAACGCATGCACTGTTGTCTTCAATATTCCCCGCATTCGGTTGGAGGTGAGATTGTAGGTGGTTTCGAGTATGGAATTTGACTGTTCAGTCGACCATCGTTTTCCATAATCCTTGTCTTTTGGTGTTTCCGATTTGTAATGGCCCCTGCCATTTACGGCAATCACATCCTTCATCTCGTTCACTTCACGTATCTTCTTCCTTATGTCTGCAGAGTCAAAGGCACTGTCGCCCAAGAACTTCGCACCGTACTGTACGTTGAAGTTCTCTACTGCATAAGGGAACAGCACGTAGAAGAGCCGAGAGTCATGGACATTTGCCGTCTCAACTACCCCAATCAATGGTAATCCTATTTCACAGTCATTGATCAGATGCAGTTTGTATCCCAGAACCCACGCCTTCTCTTTTTCGTCCTTGCCTGTCATCTTGTTCAGTTGCTGTTCACGCCGCTTCTGTGTTCTATGCCCCAATCGGGCCTCTGTGTCCTTCTTAGTGAAGAACGCAGGCATGTCGGTACCGTCCTCGCCTATTAGGCGCAATGTACGGCCGCTATTCCTGTAAAATTCCCTTACAAGTTCGCCGTATGTCAGGGTTAAGGCACCGAACTTGGCATAATTCCTCGCTTTCGAGAATAGAGACGAATTTGGCTTCTGTTTATAACTCATCTCCTGCGCCATCCCCGTCTCCCACATAAAGTCCGACAGTTTTTCGTCGCTCTTTATGCCGAACAGCTGTTTTATCGACAGTGCAACCCAGTTCTTCGCCACCATCAACCCTTCCTTGTAAGGGTGTCCATACCTTCGTGCAACCGACGCCACGCGCAGGAGCACATACCTTATTCTACTTTTCACTTCTATTATTTCCATTGTTTGTTCTCGGCGGTCGCTGTCACCGAGATGTGGCAGCGGCTCCGCTGATGTTTGTGGATATCCAGCCAAGTTCTACGGCCGCCAACCGCCGTAATCTATTACAATAGAAAGAAGGAAACATCTTCCGTTTTTATGGAAGTGTGGGTATTTTAAATTTTCAGCGTCCTAAGAGTTGGAAGGTAGACAAATGAAAATTGCTAATGAGCAAGGAGAAAATCTCGATGTTCTAGTTATTGACACTGCTAATTCCAAGAAGACCATAATATTCGTTCATGGACTTGGAACTGATAAGAATGAAGGGCATAATTTATTTGGAGTGATAGCAAGTGCTCTAAAAGAGGAATTCAGATTGATATTATTCGATTTGAGCGGGTGTGGTAAAAGCGAGGGGAAGGAAGAAGATTCTAATCTTTTAAAACAGAGTAAAGATCTGGAAACCATAATAAATTACGTCCATGCTAAGTACGGTGAAGACACCTACATTATCGCGCATTCGTTTGGCACATTTGTAACAGCAAGGCTCTCTCCAGATAACATACAAAAGATTATTTTTGTGGCCATGGCAAACAAAGACACATCAGGTAACTCAATAAAAGATAGAATTAGAAGCAGGGGAGGAACCGTAGATGAGAAAGGAACTAGCCTGTATCCAAGAACTTCAGGCGGTATCCAAAAGATAGGATCTTCTTTTTGGCTTGAACTGGCCAGATTTGATCCTATTGCAGAAGTAAGGAAACTGGCTTCAAAAACTAGCCTAACCATAATCGAGCCTAATCAGGATGAGATAGTTAAGAGAGAGAACAGAGAGGGCTATGATGAGATACAAAACCTTCACTACATTAGACTAGATGGCAGTCATGATTTCGCTGATCCTGAGCAGAGAAAAACTTTGATTCAGCATATAAGCTCCATACTTACTGCATAAGAAGCAATAACTTGTGGCACGGGGGGTCTACCTTGAAGGGCATCGCCCGAAGCACAAGGAATGCGTGTGGCACATCTCGGACAAGGAAGATTTAAATACCGTCGATTTTTACCTCTTTTGCCCCTGTATAAGAACATATACCAGATATACATTGTTTAAATGAATGTATATTATTTAAATAGCAATGTGGGCACGCAGCCGTGTGCTTAGGCAAGCGTTGGCTATGCGCTTTTAGTATGGCATAGAACAATATATCCCTTCGCTCAAAATAATAAGGGGATAATATGGAAGCTGATACTGAGCAGACAGTAATAGGCGTAACGCAGTGCGATAAATGGAGGGATCAACGAACTAATGATACAGCAGAGCTTGTAAAAGAAGTTGTGGATATAAGCACATACGATAAAATGGCATTGGTATCTCTGCCTTCTCTAGATTTGTTAAGGGAGGCATATTCTTGTTATCAGAACGCAGCTTATATGGGCACTGCAATAATGTGCAGAGCAGTTACTGAAGCTGCTGTATATTTTTCGCTTGCAAGAAGACGAAACAAACCTAGTGAGTTTAGTGGAGGCAGGATAGAAATAGATTTCAATTGGGTCGACTTGGAATGGGGAGATATAGTAAATGATGCAAAGGGGCTAGGCATAGTAGATGATGAGTTGTTAAGGCAAATAAATCACATTAGGAGTTATGGAAATGCAACAGTACATTATGGACAATATGAAGACAAAGCATGGCTTAAGCTACAAAATGGTAGGAATGCAGATGCGCCACACGGCTGGATAGGCAAAGACAGAGCGCTAGAGCTTCTGCACAGAACTATAGCCATATTTAATGAGGTAATAAGGAGACAAGCCGACACTAATGGCGGGGATCGTAATCAGGCTTAGACTTTCGCTCTAAAATGCGAATGACTATACACTATACAAACCTAGCCGCTGCCCATATATGTCTATAGGATCGTCTAACGGCAGCAATTTATAACTACATATACAAAGATTGCAGTATGGATATCTCATCCAGAATAAGTCACCTTATAAAAGACAGACAAATGGTTAAGACCATACTCATGACTACCGATATTCTTGCATTTCTCTTAGCAAATGCAGCGATATGGGTATTTGTTGGGGCCATTCTAGGTTGGGGTATAACGCTCACTGTTATCTCAATTATAACAGTTATATTTACGTTCTGCGTTTATTATGGGTGGATAGGAGAATTCAGTTCTTTATTGATCAGGAAGGAAAAGGATGGCAATTTTTCTGAAACTCCTACATCGAAGACTGGATTGAAAAATACCAATCAAAATGGAGGAAGCAAGAAAACTATTGATAGTTGGGATGTAATAGTATTACTTGTCCTAGCATTTAGGATATTAGTAATGAGTGTCTTCAGGTATCTCTTCATAGTAGTCCTAATATGGGCTGTTTTTATAGGAATTTACGTAGTGCTTTTAGGGCATAGTGGTGGCACTGGCCCAAGATTAATATTTGAGGTACTAACAGTATTTGGCATTCTATCTGGCCTATTCGATATTTACGTATCTGGTGAAAAGAATAGTCACGAAAAAGCTATGAAAGGCTACATGGAAGAATTTATGAGAACCATAGTAATCAACTGCTCTTTTTTGCAGTTCTACACATTCATATGCAAAACTGATGAGGCATTCGCAAATAAAATAAGAGAAGAGCATGAAAGAGAAAAAGGTATATTTAAAGTACATCTTGGAGCAACTCCAAGAACGCAAAATAAAGATAAAGTAACATTTAATTTTTCTATAAGAACTTCTGGGTCAAATAATATTAACTTCTACCCTATAGAGTTAGAAGCAACAGGAAATCCTCTAGGAGATTATATACAGTTAATTAGTGGCTTATGTAAAAGAATAGAAGGTATTGAACTTAAAAAAAGTAAGAAAGAGGAACAAGAACTTAATACACTAACTGAAGAAATAGTAAACTTTTTACAATTTTTTGAAGATTTTGTTTCGTCAAAGACTGACCAGATAAAAGCAGAGGGAAAAGAATGCATGGAAGCCATAAATAAGTTGTCATTACGGCGAATATATTTCATACAGGACATAGTTCTGGATACTAGTAGTATAAATCCAGGATTGTTTAATCAGGAAAGGAATAGAAAGGAGGAAAAAGATAAACTTGCAAAAGAACTTAAAGAAAAGATGTATAATGAAGCATATGTGTTATCTCTCTGGCAGGATATTCTTATTAGGCAATTCTCTAGACTCCTTATCTTAAACAGCGAAAACACGTTAGGATTGGTCAAGGCAACTGTTGAATAATTAGATGAACTGCATTAAATTCTGTCTGCCAAAGATTCAAGCACATTAACACCTTTTCGCATAATAGTTGTTGCTTTCGTCTCACTTATAATAAATTTAGATAGGTTTAGCCCTTGCGTTGTGCTTGCAAATGTGAATATACTATCAGGTCTTATTCTCTGTTTGTTTGTATTATGTTGCTTGTTTCTAATTTCAAAATGGACTTTCTGTCCCCAATGAGCTACTATGTTTCCATAATTTCTAATAAAATTTATATTTACAATATCTTTTTTGGTCAAATATCCTCTTTTTTCTGCTTCATGTAGAATTTTACTCCAGTCTCTTTCGTTTGTATAGTCTAAATTTATCTTCTTCATATCTGTTTCATTTGCATAGATGTCTATACTTATAGCCAGATATATTGCCGTTTCTATGGCCGCCCTTGTCATCAATGAAAATGCCATGAATTGTCCGTTAACGTAACAAATGACTGCTTCACGGAAAAAGACCCACGGTGGACCAAAAACCTCCCATTTATACGGTGGCCAGGATAACTTATCCATAAGTCCAACTCCGAATTTATCTGCTTTGGCCTTTCGTCTCCCTTCGCCTTCCGAGCCACCTAAGGACACCATCACCTCACCTACTGATTTTCTGACAATACTGTAGCTTGCTCAAGCACAAGGTCTATTGCCTTCCGCTGTTGGTCAGGTGGATATCCATACTTCCTCAAGACACGTTTTACTAGAAGGCGCAACTTTGCCTTGACTGTTTCTTTGATTGTCCAGTCTATTGATGTATTTTCGTGTATTATCTTGACTAGTTCACGCGTAATTGTCATCAGCTTTTCATCTCCCAACACATCTACTGCACTCTTGTTGTTCGCCAGAGCGTCATAGAAGGCAACTTCATCTTCATCGAGTTTGAGTTGCTTCTCCCTCTCGGTTACTTCCCTTATGTCTTTTGCTTGGTCAATTAGCTCCTGAATTAATTGTGCAGTTTCGAGGCTTCTGTTATGGTATTTCTTAACTGTCTTTTCCAAAAGTTCGGTAAAGGATCTTTTCTGGATTATGTTCCGCTTGAATTTAATGTTTATTTGGTCGTTAATGAGCTTCTTCAACGTTTCAAATGCCAAGTTTTTCTGCGGCATCTGCTTTACTTCGGCAAGAAACTCGTCAGAAAGTATAGAAATGTCTGGTTTCCCGAGTCCTGCTGCCGCAAAAACATCAATAACCCTGTCTGAGATCAGTGCACTTGAGACTATCTGCTTTATTGCAGTGTCTAATTGTTCATCATGGCTTATATGCTTACTTGCGGTCTTCTTGGTAATTGCAACTTTAAGCATCTGGAATATTCCAACTTCATCTTTCAATTCCAAAGCTTTCGGGCTCGGAACTGAAAGGGCAAATGCCTTTGAAAGCTTGCTAACGTACTTTAAGAATCTCTTTTCGCCGTCCTCCTGCTTAAGTATATGCTCCAATGCGTAAGGCAGCAAGCTCAGCTTCTCTTTCGGGGTCGCCTTAAGGAATTTCTTATAGTCGAATCCGTGCATTATGTCCTTCACTATATCGTAGTTCTCCAGCATGAGTTTTACAGCCTGCTCCTGCTCGATCCCCACGTTCTCCTTGTCTTTTGTAGTATATTCTGCCAAAGCTGCCTTAAGGTCCAAGCCTATCCCTATATAGTCAACGATGAGGCCGCCTGGCTTATCTTTGAAGACCCTGTTTACTCTTGATATTGCCTGTATCAGGTTATGTCCGCGCATAGGCTTGTCAACATACATAGTATGCAAGCTAGGGGCATCAAACCCAGTAAGCCACATATCCCTTACTATGGCAAGCTTGAACGGACTGCTAGGGTCCTTGAAGTGGTCTCCTAAGGCCCTTCTCTTTGGCCTGTTACGTATATGTTCCTGCCAATCTACTGGGTCCGTTGCAGAACCAGTAATAACCACCTTCACTAGCCCCTTTTCGTCACTCTTGTCATACCATTTTGGCCTAAGTTTTACTATCTCGTTATGCAGGTCTATGCATATCCTTCTACTCATGCACACTATCATTGCCTTTCCTTCAAGCACATTTAACCTCTTTTCATAGTGGTCTACTATGTCCTTTGCCAGGCGTTTGACTCGTTCAGGAGAGCCCACTACCTTCTCAAGCTGGGCCCACTTGCTCTTAAGTCGTTCTCTTGAAGTTTCTTCTTCATCTTCGGTCACTTCCTCGAACTCTGGGTCAATCTTCGGTCTTTCTTCAGGTTTAAGCTCAAGCCTTGCAAGCCTGCTCTCGTAGTATATCTTTACTGTAGCCTTGTCTTCGATTGCCTGCGTCATGTCGTAGACATCGATTTCATCTCCAAACACAGCTCTGGTGCTTCTATCTGCCTTTTCTATAGGGGTTCCTGTGAAGCCTATGAAGGAAGCATTAGGTATTGCATCTCTCAGATGCCTTGCAAAACCATCTATGAACTCATACTGGCTTCTATGTGCTTCGTCTGCTATTACCACGATATTCTCTCTTGCTGAGAGCAAAGGGTAGCTTTTACCTTTTTCAGGAAGGAATTTCTGTATAGTAGTAAAGATAATGCCCCCAGAAGCCACGTTAAGGCGTTTCTTAAGATCTTCTCTATCTTTAGCTTGTATTGGTGTCTGCCTCAGAATATCCTGGCATCCGCTAAAGGTATCGAAAAGCTGATCATCAAGGTCGTTTCTGTCAGTTAGCACAATTATGGTTGGGTTGTTTAGTTCCTTTGCAAGAGCAAGCTTCCCAGCATAAAATGCCATCACGAAGCTCTTACCTCCACCCGTGCTATGCCAGACTATGCCACATCGTTTATCTTTAGATTTCACTGCCTTCTTGGTGGCTATTATGCTCTTTTCTACTGCATTATACTGATGATACGCTGCCAGTATTTTGGATATAGAACGCCTTCCATGCTTGAATACGATAAAATGCCTGATTAAGTTAAGCAATGTATCTTTTCCAAACATGCCACGTGTAAGCAGTTCTATTTCAGACATCTTTATCTTCGGTTCATTGCCATTTATGGTCTTCCATTCAACGAACCACTCCTTACCAGAAGTAAATGTACCTGCTCTAGCATCAAGTCCGTCGCTGATTACTACTATTTCGTTGTAATCGAATAGTGTTGGTATCTCTTTCATGTATGTTCCGAGCACTTGGTCGTACGCTGTCCATATTGTAGCGGTTTCCTCTGCTGGGTTTTTAAGTTCTATAATTACAACGGGAAGACCGTTAACGAACAAAAGAATGTCTGGGCGCCGTTCTTTATCATTTTCTTTAATGGTAAACTGATTTACTGCGAGAAATTCGTTCTTTTCAGGATTATCAAAATCAAACAAATTAACATGCTCGCCAACTACTTTTCCATCAGCACGCCTGTATTCTATATCTACACCATCCGTAAGGTACTTATGAAATGTGTGATTCCTTTCTATATGTTCCTGATTATCTAACCTGGTTATTTTCCTTGAAACGTTTTCTACCGCGTCTTTTGTAAGTTGTGGATTGAGATAACGAATTGAGTTTTCAAGCCTCTCTACAAGAACAACGTCGGCGTAGCTGCTCCTTTCAGGGTGTTCTCCATCTGGTGCTATTTCTGGGCCATTTAGAACTTTGTATCCCAGTTCTTTAAGTAGTTCAAGCATTGCCTCTTCAACATCAGACTCTGCTATTATTTTGCTCATTTTGAAATCACCATTTGTACTCTAATCTTGCCTGACATAAGTTTTGGTAAAAGGGCATCCCTTGTTTTTGTAAGACTGATAGATTCAAAGCAGTTGTTTGCTATAGTAGCAAAATTTTGTCTTACAATTGCTATAAAATCCTCAATTGTTTCTTTAGATGGAATTAATAGTCTAAAATCTTCAATATTAGTTTTGTTTATATGTTGTTGGGCCCCGCCTGTCTGATTTGAAATAATGTCTTTAATATTCATTTTGATCCAGAAATAGATGTATTCTGAAGGAATTTTAGAACTTGATAACACTCCTATCACTGACTGATTCGCACAAGTATCAATCACTGTCATGCTTACTTGCCCTAATGTTGCGCCAGTGATTGCTAAAACTGTTGTCCCATTAGGCATCAACTTGGTTGCAGAATTATTGATAGCATCTTCGGTAATATACGCTGTTGGTTCTGTAATTCTAAATTCATTAATCTTGCCTGAATTAATCCACGGTATAGTACCATCTTCCCAAAAAGTTTTATTTTGAGTTGGCGGTGTTCCACCAAGCACAGTTTTAAGCTCTTTACCTATTTTGGAATATTTCCACCCTTCAGGTATCTTCCCAAACTCAGAGTCCACCATCTTCCCTCTGCTTGACTTGTAAGGCTTGCCGTTCTCGTTCGGAAACTCGAAGTCGATGAACCAGTGCTTGAATATAGCCTGGGCCATTGACTCTAGCGTGGTGTTCATCTGGTTGTTGAGCTCGATTTTGGAGTCGAGATCGGAGAGGATTTTGGATATTGCTTTTTGTTCTGTAGCTGGAGGTAGACTAATCATTATCGTCTCAAATACTCCAGAATCAACCCGTTGCCTACCCGATGTCCCAGTCATAGACTTAATAACTGCTCCCCTAATTTCTGGAGTTATTGATAGATAGTAGACAAATTCTGGAATTGTTTTGCCTTCTCTAGCTGATAAAACATTAAATTCTGTAGAACCACCAGCTACTTCGCCTTCATCTAGAATATTAACAAAGGCTGTTTTACCATTTTCAAGGCATGGTGTAATTCTCGCCATTAGCGTATCTTTATTCATGAATTTAGAGCCTCCAGAAAACTTTCTCACATCAAAATTATGAATAGTTTTATTATGTTCTTGCAGATTGTCCATACTTACGAACTTGCATTCAATCCCCTTCTTGAGTTCACGCTTTGGATTTATTTCAATCGCATCTGAAAATGTAGTTTCTTCCCATTTCGTCAAAAATATCACCTATTTTATCTGATAGCCTATTCCCTTCAGGTTCTTCCTTATCTCTTCTTCAAGTTCTGTTGATTTTGTGAATTGCTGGCCCAGTTCGTTAGTTAATTTTTTCATTCTTTCTTCGAACTTTTCACCAGACTCTTTTTCCTCTTCAACTCCAACATAACGTCCAGGTGTTAGTATATACTCGTTCTTTCTTACTTCATCAATCTTGGCTGATTTACAGAAACCAGCAATGTCTGTGTATTTGCCTCCTTCCCCACGCCAGGAATGATATGCCGAAGCTATCTTAACTATTTCTTCATCTGTTAGCTCACGATGCCTTCTGTCAATCATTACACCCATATTCCTTGCATCTATGAAAAGTATCTCTCCGCGCCTGTCCCTAAATTTATTGTCCTTTCTGTCCTTTGAAACAAACCATATTGACACAGGAATCATAGTATTATAAAATAACTGACTCGGCATGGCTATTATGCAGTCTACAAGATCTGCTTCCACGATAGTTTTCCTTATTTCTCCTTCTCCAGAAGTATTTGATGATAATGACCCATTAGCCAACAGGAAGCCAGCAACTCCAGTTGGTGAGAGATGATGTATAAAGTGCTGGACCCACGCAAAATTGGCATTCCCAGAAGGCGGTACCCCATATTTCCAGCGAACGTCCTCTCTTAGAGTCTCGCCGCCCCAGTCGCTGTCATTGAAAGGTGGATTTGCAAGTATGAAATCTGCACGCAGGTCCTTATGCTTGTCATTATGGAAGCTATTACCATGCATTACTTGCTCCTCTATACCCCTTATTGCAAGATTCATCTTGCACAATCTCCAAGTAGTATGGTTTGATTCCTCTCCGTACACTGAAAGGTTTGCTAACTTCCCACCATGCGCTTCTACGAACTTTTCGCTTTGAACAAACATGCCACCTGAGCCGCAGCATGGGTCGAATACCCTACCTTTATATGGTTCTATCATTTCGACAAGCAGCTTTACTATGCACTTTGGCGTATAGAATTGGCCGCCGTTCTTACCTTCGGCCGAAGCGAACTGACCCAGAAAATACTCATACACCCTGCCAAGGATATCTTTCTCCTTGCTGATCTTATCCCCTAGCCCTATAGTGGCTATGAGGTCCACAAGCTCTCCTAAACGAGTCTTATCAATGCCTGGCTTGGTGTATTCCTTAGGAAGCACTCCCTTAAGTGATGGATTGTCCTTTTCTATAGCATCCATGGCGTTGTCTATGAGCTTGCCTATCTCTGGCTGCTTCGCGTTAGCTTGTATGTAGTCCCATCTAGCTACCTTGGGCACCCAGAAGACATTATCTGCAAGATATTCGTCCCTCTCTTCTGGATCTGCTTCTTTATCCTTCTCAAGCTGCTTTCTCTTTTCTTCAAATGAATCCGATATGTATTTCAAAAATATTAAACCCAAAACAACATGCTTATACTCGGCAGCATCCATATTGCTCCTTAACTTGTCTGCCGCCTTCCAGAGTTTCTCCTCAAACCCTAAATTAGCACCATTTTCAGACATAAATATCAACCTATACGCAGAGCATACGCTAACAAGAATATAGCACCGCAACTATTTTAACCTCACCCAGAAACAGCTTAGGCGTCTTGTATAGCGTAGCCTTAACGCATTTTGTAAGCTTATTATGGCGACGAAGGTTTAAATCCCTTTTGAATAGCGAGCCGATTTTAACTGCGATAATAGCTTATTTAACCCGCTAACAGTTAGGGTTAGGTATATCTTTAGCGCCTGTGACTCATTTGTTATTTAACTGCCCAGTCTTCGCAAGGTAATAATGAACCGTGCCTTTGTTTATGCCTAGCTGCTTGCCGATCTTATAGTAATTTAGCCCTTCTGAAGCTAGCTTCGTTATAGACTGCCTTTGTTCGTCTGTCAGTATGCTGCGCCTGCCTTTTTTGATGTTATTTATTGCCATATTATCACATACACACGCACACACGCCGTTATAGATTTACTTACTTAACGACGGTGGTTACCTATTTTTGTATTTCATTCTAACATAAACATGATAGTGAATAACCGTGTGTGTATGTGTGTAGTTTAATCATAGTTCACCTTGCTTACCTGCCCTTTTGAAGATCCTCCCGCTGGAGACTTCATAGTTGTTAGCAAGAATTACAGTATCGAGGTACTCTTTAGCCTTCTCTGTGGTTAGACCATACCTGATTATTATGGTCGCGACAACCCTATCGTACTCTGGCGTAACATCTTTACCAACCACTTCGAGGTACTCTTGCAGCCATCTAAACCTCTCCATTCTCTGCGTCTGGAAGCCGATGTTATTCCCCTTGCCCATGTCGTTCGCCATTTTACCTCGACAACTTTGCAGACTTAAGCCTGTTCACCTCGGTAATTATAACCTTAACGAAGCTCTGTTGCTGGTCCGTAAGTTGGTTTAGATTGTCTTTTACACGACGTATGCTCTCCGCCCAGCGCTTCTTATCCTCTTCAGCAGGTACGCCGTCCATGATATAATTAATGCTGATAAGTTATTTTTAAATGCGTATCGACGTCAATATCATTTACTACACTATCATTTACTTAAGTAAAAGAAACGAGCTTTTACTGAAGTATTAGTTTAAATAAAAGCATGTGGTTTAAATAAACTTATTTAAATAATCAGGAAATGTCGCCGTTACTAGGAATTCCCAGTAACCAGCTTAGCGCCTTTTTGTCTTCTCCATGCGATCCAGCTTCAAGATTAACTGAGATAGCTCTAGTTTAAGCTTCTGCGGATCGGCGCTTTGTATGTATGCATTTAGCGCATTATCTACGTTCTTCTTGTCTTCGTCTATCTGTATGGCGGTCTGCGTATCAAGCGCAGCACCGCATCTTCCACAGAACTGCATATCAGGGCTGTTGGACATGTTGCAGCGCATGCACATCCTTACCTTCATCACTGAGTGGTTAGCTCCCTTCTTAACTTCGATGCCGTTTATCTCCAGATACGCATCATCCAGTGCTGTGTTACTAACCCTAATGTAATAATCTGCCATGTTGCTGCTAGGCACCCAACCGAAATAGGCACGCAGTTGTTGATCGGATAGCTTATTAGCCAGGTGCGATGCCCTTGCCTTCCTAAACGCATGTGGATTAAGCGGCTTTGTAATGCCCGCCCTATGCCCTATCACCCTTAAGAGCTTCCTTGCGCAGTCCGTGTTCATTGGCTTATTCTTAGCTTTGCTACTACCTATCTGCCTCCAGATAATCTGATCATCCTTCAATTCCTTTATGGTATCTAAATAGGTAACCGCTAGTGAAACAGAGAATAGGATAGGTACCTTTCTCCAGCCCGTTTTGCCTGTTATAGTAAGCTTTGCTGGTTGTGTGGTGAGATCTAGATCCTTCTTCCTGACACCTATTATCTCTCCAATTCTACAGCCAGTCTCGTATATCAGGCTTAGGAAGAACTTGTCCCTAAGATTAGTAGCAGCATCTAACATGGCAATGACTTCCTGTTCCGTAAGGATGTCATCAGGTATTATCTTGTGCTTGCTCTTGCTGGTTATCTTCATCCAGGCTGTTACTGGGGGCTGATATACGCCCTCCCCTAGCAGCTCCTTGTAGAATACCTTCCAAACTGCCTGGAAATGGAGCCTTGTTTCTTCGCTATATGGCGGATTATAGGCATTTACGAACGCCACAGCCCTTTCCATATCCTTTTTTGTGACCTTCTTCAGGTCTTTGTCATAGCCAATAGCCTCCATGAGCTTCTGGATGCCGTATAAATGCCTTATAATGCTACGTGGGTGCCTGTTGTTAGCCTTTAGGTAGGTTATATGCTCCTCGATATAGCTCTTATTTATGGCGCTTATACGCTGATCTGCCATAACCCTATCATAGAGCTTATTCTCTTGGCTTATCCAATACTCGATGTAGTCTGTCATCGAGTGTGACACAGTGTCAGCAATGAATATAAATAGCTTGTGGCACAGGCGTAGACCCTGAAGCGCATCGCCCGATGCAGGGATTGAACCTGCGACTTCCTGGTTAACAGCCAGGCGCTCTACCACTGAGCTAATCGGGCATATTGAAGAATGGGAAAGGCTCTGCAAGAGGTATTATTTTTGCATACATATATGAATGCTCCCCTATGCAGTCAGTAAAATCTACTTTGTTCTCGCTGTATTTATACCTTGCGAATTTCGCCCCGTTCTGGTCGCTTGAGATGGCATAGTAGAGCAGTTTTGACTCGCTGCCCAGCTCATCTATCAGATCGAAGCCGCATATGACGCTCTTTCCATTGAAGCTGAATGAGTAGAGGTTGCACAGCGATTCTGTGCCAGCCGACTTTCTTATGGCAGCTGTAACCACGTCATTTGCTGAGGAGAGCCTTATCCAATGAATGCTGCTCTTTGGGACCTTTGATGCCCCTGAGAAAGCCATGCCCTCTATGTGGATTATCGCCATGCTGCTAACCCCCTGGTCATGCTCAGCGGATTTGACGAAGTGGGCGTTCTCGTTCTGGCCCGGTGAGTCCGGATACGTGTAGCTTATGAGGCTCTCCTTGCCAGGCACGTTTATGTAGTAGGCTATTGGAGAGTCGCCTATGCTCTCCACGACCACGAATATGCGCTGCGTAGAGCCAAAGCCCGCGCAGAGTATGCTTGCGCTTGTGTAGTCGAAGTTGCATGCAAGCCTCGCTAGGGACTCTAGCGATTCCAACTTAACGTATATCATTGACCTTGATTTCTGCTTCTTCGTAGTCACACCCTCAGCGGGATATATGCCGGTATATGTACGAGAGCAAGAGCATGAACTCGTACGACGGCTCCATTATTATGGGAGAGAGTATGACCCCCTGGCCTACCGCGCTGTAATCGTTGAGCAGGCTTGCCTGGGCCACAACAGTCACAGGAAACGTTGCCCCTATTGACGGGCTTGTAGCGGATACCACGGTAAGGTTGAAGTGGTATGTTCCAGGCTCGTTTACATATATTGGATAAATGTAAGTGCTCTTCGTATCATGCAGCACGACGACCTGGTCGCTCAGGTTCCATGCAGGGAGACCGTATGCATTGATTATGAAAGGGTCGTCAGATATGCCGGTGTTGTTTAGCCTTATGTATATGTTTGTAGGCTGCCCTACGCCTGACTGTATGTGTGTGGGGCTGGCTGTTATGTTGTAAACGTTAGGAGTAACGTTGACGTATGCAGTTACGGTTATGTTGCCCAGCCTTGAGTAGTTCTGCACGTTGACTGCGCGTATAGTCAGGTTGTACATGCCATAGGAAGCGTCCTGGGGCACAGTGACCTTAAGCTTCATGGGATTCTCGTAGAGTGGCGAGGGCTGCGACGACCATCCCTGCGGGAGTGAGGCTGCCTCGAGCTCGTCCCATCCGATGTTCACGGCAAAGCCCGTTGAGTTGGTGGTAGTTGCAGATGCAAGCACGTAGAAGCTCTCGCCTGGCCCTATCTTGCCAAGATATATGCTCTGGCTGTTGTTTAGCGTTGCAGTTGCAGGGCCTATCACATTCAGGTATGTGGCACCTGAGAAGGACATCAGAGAAACTGCGATGGCAGCCAGGTAGAGTATGCGTATACCCATGCAATCAGCTGATATTCTCAGGCTAGGATTAAGAATATATATGGTAATGATTGGACAACGTAGGCCATAAAGCCATGCACCGCAAGGCTGCAAGGAATGTTGCCCGTAGCCCTGTTTTCAGGATATGTCTATGCTTTCTTCAGGATACCCAAGGCCCAGAAGAGCCTTCTTCACTGAGTCCTTGTGTTCCCCCTGCAGCTCTATTATGCCGTTCTTGTAAGTGCCACCGCATGCAAGGACCCTCTTGAGCTCCTTCGCGGTCTTCTCAAGCTCGTCGCCTGACAGCCCTGTTACTACGGTCATAAATTTCCTGAATTTCTTCTTCTCGAGATATACCTTTATCTTCCTGTTGGTCTCCCTATCGAGCAGATCGCATACGCATATCTCCTTTGGGAGCCCGCACTTGGGGCAGATCTCAGGCATTAGACAGTTGCACCCCTTTCCTTGAGCAGCGTGAGTATCTGGGCTATTGTCCTGCGCATGTACTTTGCCTTGATCTTCTTGCTGGCAACCCCCGTCTGCTTTATGGTCCTGTTCTCTATGGCAAGCTCTAGCCTAAGGTCGACAAGCTTCGCCTTCAGAGCGTCTATTGACATTGATCTGAGTTCCTTTATCTTCATCCAACCATCTTTAAGCAGTTTGTGATATATATTGCTTTCTGAGAAGTTCGGTGGACCTTAGGCTGCGCGCCTTGGCCTCATCTGGGCTGTGGCTATGCTTTTTGGCAGCTCTATTGCCTTGAGCTCGCGCTCAGGGAACTTTGTGCCCGGCTGCACTATGCGCACCTGTATGCCTATGGCACCGTACTTGGGATATGAAGCGACCTTGGCCTCGTCTATAAGGCTTGTCACATGACCAGCCTTTGGAAGGTAGCCAAGCCTCACTTTTATTGACTTTGCCTTGGCACCCTTTGCTGCGAGCTTTCCCTGAGCTATTATCTCGGCGCCAAGAGCCCCGTTGTCCATTATCTCCCTTATGGTTGAGTGAAGCAGTCTTCGCGCGTTGGCCCCCCTCTCAAGGGAGTTTGCAAGATACCTTGCGACTAGCCTTGGCTCAAGCTTCTCGTTTCGCACCTCGGCTACGCTGATCTGCGGGTTATCTATGCTGAACTTCTTCTTCATGTTCTCGGTAAGAGCGTCTATCGTCTCGCCTCCGCGGCCTATGACCTTGCCTGGATTAGTGACATACACGGTTATCCGGGTTATTATCGGGGTCTTCTGTATGTCTACCCTGGAGAATCCTGCTCTTGAGAGCTTGCGCTCAAGGAACTTGGATATGTTGTGCTTTATCATCAAGTCGTCAATGAATTTCCTCTCAACTACCATAGTATCACATGTTTAATGAGCCAGAAGATGCGCCTTTGTCAATGCTCTTATTTTCCTGGGCTGCCTTTGGCTGCTCTTTTTGAGCTGGCTGCGCAGGCTGCTTGTTATGCGCGGCAGCTAAGCCTGCAGGCTTGCTTGCCTTTTGCGCTGCGGCTGCAGGCTTTGCCTGCTGCTTTGCAGCGGCCTTTGAGGCCTTTGCCACCTTCACCTCGCTTGCCTTCTTCCTTATGAAGTATTTCATGTTCTTTGTGATGTTCTGGGACATATCGTCAGCTAGCACTATCTCTATCTTGGCATACTCAAGGTCGCTGTGGTTCATGGCCGACATGCCGTACATGCCCCTGCCCCATGCAAGGCTTCCCTTGGACGGATAGCGGCGCTCTATCCTTGTCTTGTTTGCACAGGCGCCCACTATGACCATGTCCTCGCTTGGCCTGCCTGTGTTCCATGCATTTGCAGCTGCATTTACTATTACCTTCCTGACCTCGCGGGCTGCCTTCACCGGATAGCCTCCCTTTGATCCACCAAGCTCATGCCTTGAGCCCATATGCTTGTTGTGCCTGAGGTAGGGTATGGCATGGTCCTTGGAGATGACTGCATCGAGCACGGCAAGTGCGCTGCTGACCTTTAGGTACCTGACAGCAGCGCATACTGCGCCAAGGTCCTTGTAGCTTGCGTTTATATCGTGCGCCCTTGCGAACACGAAGTCCTCGCCTTTTACATCGAAAGAGTAATGATCCATCATTTCACCGCCAGGAACTTGCTTCCTCTTGTAGCCCTTATTCCAGGGGCAGAGTGCACCACATGCTTAACAGTGTAGGCGAACTCGCCGAGCCTATGGCCTAGCATCTCGGGCCCTATGGTGAGCTCCTGGAAGGATTTGCCGTCATGTACGGCAAATCGCATCCCCACCCACGCAGGCAGTATGACGGCCTCCCGTATATGCGTCCTTACGGTCTTGCCGTCCTTCCTTGCCTTCTCGGCCTTTGCCATGAGGCTCCTGTAGGATGGGCTCATGCGCTTTATGGCCCTCCTTGGCCTTGCCTTGAGCAGTTTTGAGAACTCGTCGATCTTCATCGACTGCAGCTGCTCTATTGTCCTGCCTCTCCACGTGAATATCCTTGCCATAATCAACCACTCTTCTTCCTGCCAACCCTTCTTGCGGCTATGTGGCCCACCTTGGCCCCAGGAGGCGCATGCCTTGAAGTCATGCTGGAAGCACCCTTGTGGTGCTGCTTGCCTCCGAAAGGATGGTCTACAGGGTTCGACTTAACGCCCCTGTTCTTAGGCCACTTCGCATTAGTTGCATGATAAATATAATGGCTCCTGCCGGCCTTCATTATAGGCTGCGCAGTAACGCCTCCTCCGGCCACTGCGCCTATCTCGGCCCTGCAGCTCGGATCGAGGTCCACCGAATTCTTTGAAGGCAAAAGAACGCTTACCTTGCTGCCTATGTGGGACTTTATGGTTGCATATCCTCCGGCAACTCTGGCAATCTTGCCGCCGTCCCCAGGCCTCATCTCTACATTGTATATCAGCATCCCGTCAGGTATGGAGCCTAGCGGCATTATGCTGCCAAGGGCCATCTCTGCCTGGGTGCCTTCCTGTATCCTGTCCCCTATCCTTATGCCCTCGGGGGCAAGTAGAATCGCCTCTGTGAAATCATCATACCTTACCCTCATCAGAGGAGCAGTATGGCCCGGGTCGTCTATGAATTCTATGACCTCTCCGGTAACCTTGCCGTCAACCTGCCTGGACCTGAAGTTTACATCTGCCTTGAAGTAGTTTGGAGGCTTGCGGTACGCTACGCTTCCCTTGCCCCTCCTTTGCATCTTAAGTCTCTTTCCCATTGATATTGCACCATTGGATTTACACGAGCTTGAGCTTCCTTGCTATGTCGCTTGCCTTGAACTGCGGCTTTATGCGTATGTAGGCCCTCTTCGTATTGTTCATCGTTATTGAAGTGTTTACCTTGTCCACTTTCACTCCAAATGTCTGCTCGAACTCCTTCTTTACATCCTCCTTCTTGGACCTGAAGTCCACCACGTACTGTATGGTGTTTCTCCGGTCTATCATGTTCAATGCCTTTTCTGTTGATATCGGATATAATAGCGCTGTTGAAGTCATTTCGATCCCCTAGCCTTTATTGCCTCTGTGGAAACCGCCTGCTCCACGCCGCTGACTGCACCCTCTGTCCACACAGACAGCCTGGGAAGAGCGCCTGGCGCTAGCTTTGACACGGTAAGGTTGCCAAGGCTGCACACTTCGACCCCAGGTATGTTCCTGCCTGCCTTCTCTATGGCTCCTGAAGATTTTGACACTATTAGAACGCTGCTCCTGAAGTGCCTTAACTTTGACAGCCTCCTAAGGCCATGCCTTAGCTTTGGCTTGTGCGACTTCTCAAGGTCGCGGCCTAGCCCGAGAGCGTTAAGTATTTTCATAAGCTCCTTTGTCTTGGATACGGATTCCAGCTTGTCGTCCACGACTATTGGCAGTTCCTTTGCCTCCACCTTGTGCTTTGATGCTACCTTGTGCGCATCTGCGCATGCTGCTATCGCAGACCTTATGGCAGCAGCATATTCCTTGTTGTTTATGCGCTCCTCCAGGATCTTTTCGATCTTAGGCGGATGGGAACGGTGGCCCTTGACTGCCGACGGTATCCTGCGCACGTCACCCATGGCCCCGCCTCCGAGCTTCTGCCTAGGCCTTATTGCGATTCCCATGTGCCTGCCTCTTCTGTATGCGGCGCTGTACTTACCCACGTAGACTGCGGTGGTCTGGAAACCAGCAAGCAGGAACCTGCCCTGGGGCTGGTAGCCTCTGCTCTGCTCGGCAAGAAGCGCCCTGCGCACAAGATCCTCGCGGAACTCCCCGGCGAAAACAGCCGGAGCGTTAATGTTCCTTTCAACCTTTCCATCAAGTCCATAAACATTCATATCATGCACCCTGCTTTGAGGCCAGCGAGACATAGTTTATCTGCGGCTCCTTCTTTGCAGCTGTTACCCTTAGCGCCTTCCTGAACCTTAGCATCCTCTTCGATGGCCCCGGAATCGAGCCGTCGAGCACCATGAAGTCGTTTTTCACCACGCCGTAGTTCATGAATCCGCCCTTTACGTTTATGCTCGCCGCATCCTTTTCAGTGCCTATCCTAAGTATGCGCTTGTTGTATTCCGTCCTGTAGTTATAGCCCATGTGCCCTGAGTGCGGCACTGTGAACATGACCTTTGAGGGATGCCATGGTCCAAGAACCCCAAGATGCCTTACCTTGTTTGTGTTCTTCCTTCCCTGCTTTGCAACGCCGAACCTCTTGATGACTCCTGCCCAGCCTTTGCCCTTGGATATGCTTATAACGTCAATGTAATCTCCAGCGCCTGCTACGTCAGCAAGCCTTATCTCCTTGCCCAGGAATTTCTCTATGAATGCCATCTTGTCTGCTGCATCCTTGCCGCCAACATGCAGCTCAAGCCTCATCAGCCTCTTGTTGCCGAACCCAAGATTGCTGGGATCCGCGAATGCAAGCGCAGACACATCGCTGAATTCCGAGAGTTTCTGTTTAAGATCGGATATGCCCTTGCCTGCCTTGTTTATGCCCACCCTCTTTGCAAGGGCGGCATCATAGGCCTCTGTTGCAGGCTGCGTGTAAAGATATTTCTTTGCGTAGAACCTTATGCCGTATATGTACACCTTTGGCATCTCGACTACAGTCACTGCGCGCGATACCTCAGTGCCCTTTGAAGGCGACTCGCTGTCGTCCACCATGGCGACGTGCGTCATGCCTGCCTTGAATGCTACTGCCCCAAGAAACCCTGGCGTGGCTGAGCTGGGCCAGGTCCTGACCCTGGGCATCTGCTTCTTGGCTCTCCTATGAGGCCAAAATTCCATTGATCCTTTTCTCATATTGCTCATGGTAAGCAACGACTCCTAGAAAGAGCATTATCTATTCACTTAAATAGGTTTATATTCTTATCGCAACCGCGCAGGACTTGGAATTAGAACTGCGACGGCTTGGGGCATGGATTGAAAGATGTGCCCGCGTAGTGGGCATAGCTATTGCCTGGAGGTATAGGGATGGGATGCTGGAAGACCCAGCATCCTTGGGTTGGGTTGTGGGGTATCAGTCAAGAATTAGATGATAATTCCCACAATATGCTTATGCGCTAACTGCTATATATATGTTGCAATTTTTCACAGAATTAATACGCTACATTGTTTATTTGGTAAGGCAACTGGCAGATTGGCCTGGATGGGCACCTGCCCTTAGTCGAATACGACAGTGACTATGTCCCCATCCCTGACCACATGCTCAACGCCTACTCTTTGGTTGGGGAACTTGGCGCTTGGGCCGCTTATGTATGCGAACCTGGCGTCCTTTATCAGCTTTGAGTTTATTTTGCGCACTACCTCCACTATGTCAGATCCCTCGTCGAGAACAAGCGGCCTGTCGAAGTCCGGGCTGCCGTCCTTGGGCTTTAGATAAACCCTTATGAGGCCCAGGCCGTCGAATACATGCCTCTTGAGCTCGCCTATGTTCTCGGTCATCTTGGCGCTTATTGGTATTACCCTCATGTGCGTTTTTGACTCTATCTCGTTGCGCACCGCAATGACTTTTTTCTCTTCAGCTGTGTCTATCTTGTTGAGCGCCACGGCTCCCCTCATGTATACACAGTTCTCTGCTATGAAGTCTATCAGCATGTCCTCGGTGGCGTCCTCGTAGAAGATTATCTTGCCGTTGAATATCTTGAACTCGTTCAGCACGCCTGCAACAACGTCCTTTGGCGGTATGCGGTGGTTGTTGCCCTCTATCTCCATGCCCCCTGAGAAGCTTTTCTCGAGCCTAAGATTCGGCCTCTTCTTGTTTACCCTTATGTTCAGCAGC
>JAJZJQ010000019.1 GCA_021851065.1 Microcaldota archaeon | reverse complement strand
AAGGCTGAAAGTGCTGGTATGGGGGTAATCAAAGTGGATGCAAGAAATACCTCAAAGGAGTGCAGCAATTGTGGCAACATACAAGACATGCCACTATCGGAAAGAACCTATAACTGCCAGAGGTGCGGAATGTCAAAGGACAGGGACGTAAATGCATCAATAAATATATTGCACAGGGCAACTACCCTCGGACAGAGGGGAAGTCACGCTCAGGGAGAGAATGTAAGACCCCAAAAGGAGGCGACTCTCGAAGAACTGAGAACCGATAAAACACATCCTTTGCAGGATGCAGTGATTGCATGAACGCAGAGCAAGCCCACACCGTTTACGGGTGGGAGGATGTCACATAATCTCCATGCTGATATACTGCTATCCGATGTTGTGGGATATAATGGGAAGAGTGCTGATAATAGGCGCCGGAGGCGTGGGCCGTGTAGTTGCGCATAAATGCGCCCAAGTTCCGGATACGTTTACTGACATAATGCTTGCCAGCAGGTCCATAAGCAAATGCGAGCGCATAAGAGACGAGATAAAGGAGAAGACCTCAAGAGACATAGAAGTGGCCAAAGTCGATGCGGACAATGTCCCAGAACTTTCATCCCTTATTAAGGGATTCAAACCTGATGCAGTCGTAAATGTTGCACTGCCTTATCAGGATCTTACAATAATGGATGCATGTCTTGAGGCTGGGGCAAACTACATCGATACGGCTAATTACGAGCCTCCAGAAGTTGCCCATTTTGAGTACAGCTGGCAGTGGGCATACCGGGACAGATTCAAGCAAAAAGGCCTCATGGCTGTTCTGGGGTGTGGCTTCGATCCAGGCGTTTCCAATGTGTTCTGTGCCTATGCCCAAAAACATCTATTCGATGAGATAAACTATGTGGACATACTGGACTGCAATGCAGGCAGCCATGGGCATCCATTCGCTACAAACTTCAATCCCGAGATAAATATACGCGAGGTCACGCAGAATGTGCGCCACTGGGAAGGCGGCAGATGGGTAGAGACGCCTCCAATACTGGAACAGGGCAGCGTGCATTTCTGCTTTGATTATCCTATCGTCGGCAAAAAGGAATCATACCTTCTATATCATGAGGAGTTAGAGTCGCTTGCCATGAATATAAAGGGCCTCAAGAGAATACGGTTCTGGATGACCTTCTCAGAGAATTACCTTACGCATTTAAGGGTTCTTCAGAATGTTGGCATGACGCGCATAGACGGCGTGGATTATGACGGCAAGAAGATAATACCAATAAAGTTCCTCAAGGCTCTCCTCCCAGATCCTGCGAAACTAGGGGAGAACTATACTGGGAAAACTGTCATAGGCAACGTGATGACGGGTATGAAGGGCGGCGAGAGGAAATCAGTATACATCTATAATGTGTGCGACCATGCACAAGCCTACAAAGAGGTCGGCGCGCAGGCCATATCATACACTACTGGCGTCCCAGCAATGATTTGTGCAATGCTTGTTATAAATGGCACATGGAAGAACCATGGCGTATTCAACGTAGAGCAGCTTGATCCAGATCCTTTCATGGACGCTCTAAACAAACACGGTCTTAAGTGGAACCAGGAAGAGTTCCGCGGCGAACTGCCAGGATAGGTCTAATGCATGCCCAGCCGCTTTCTCAAAGAGGAACCGAGGGATTTCCCAAGGAGAGTTACAGATAGGGTGGACAGCCCGTGCTTTCTTGTAAACGAAGGAGTTCTTGAGAAGAACCTTAAGGTTATATCCGATGTAAAAACCCGCACCGGTGCCAAGGTACTGCTAGCTCTGAAGGCCTTTGCCATGCACAGCACCTTCCCATTGATAAGCAAGCATCTTGATGGGGTGTGTGCGAGCGGGCCCATAGAAGCCCGTCTCGGGTGCGAAAAATTTGGCAAGGAGGTGCATACATTTGCTCCAGCATATTCAAAGTACGACATAAAGGAGGTCATAAAATATTCAACAACCATAATATTCAACTCCATATCCCAGTGGAAGCGCTATAGGGGGGAGATAGAAGCTAGCGGAAAGAAGGTGGAGATAGGGCTCAGGGTAAATCCAGGGTATTCCGAGGTGGAGACCGACCTGTACAACACCACCCTGCCTGGGTCAAGGCTAGGCATAAACGCCTCAGATCTTGAAGGCGAAGATCTTACTGGCGTGGACGGGCTGCATTTCCACGCGCTATGCGAGCAGAATGCAGATGCACTTGTGCGTGTACTCAAATCATTCGAGAAGAAGTACGGGAAGTACATATATCGCATGAAATGGGTTAACTTCGGCGGAGGGCACCACATAACACGCTCGGATTACGATGTGGAGCTGCTCGTAAGTACGATAAACAGTTTCAAGAAGAGATATGGCGTCCAGGTGCACCTAGAACCAGGGGAGGCAGTGGCTCTCAACTGCGGGGTTCTCGTATCCACCGTGCTCGATGTGTTCAACAATGGCATAGATATAGCCGTACTGGACACTTCTGCCGAGGATCACATGCCTGACGTGCTTGCAATGCCTTACAGGCCAAACATAATAGGCGCAGGAAACCCTGGGGAGCACAGATACACATACCGCCTCGGCGGACTCAGCTGCCTTGCAGGGGATGTAGTGGGAGATTACTCATTTCCCCGCCGCCTTAAGCCATCAGATCGCATAGTGTTCCTGGATATGGCTCACTATTCAATGGTAAAGACAACAATGTTCAATGGCGTTAGGCATCCCTCTATAGCCATATACAACCCAAAATCAGGTAAGGTTAGGGTGGTAAGACGATTCGGCTACAAGGACTATAAAGACCGGCTCTCCTAATACCAGACAACTAATGGCTACCTTTTTAATGCTTACTTGACAAAACCTAACCATGTCAATTACACTGATGCAGTTGTTACACTCAATAGTTCTGGGCATAGTCCAGGGAATATCCGAATGGCTTCCTATCAGCAGCAAAACCCAGGTTATACTGGCATCGCAGTATCTTATGGGGCTTAATTTCGACCAAGCTTATGCTTTCGGACTTTTCATGGAGATAGGGACCGTGCTTGCTGCAATAATATACTTCAGGAGGGAGGTGTGGTCGTTGATCAAAGCGCTGTTCGGCAAAGGCAACGCTGACGAACGTAAGCTATTCAAGTTCGCACTTGTCGCTACCATAGTCACCGGCATAATAGCAGTGCCTCTTTATGTTACTGTAGACAAGATTTCCGGGGGATACAATATAGGGATCCCAATGGTCATACTCGGGCTTATACTGTTCGTCGACGCCGCGGTTGTAAAGTACTCCAGGTCAAAGTATGCTGATGACAAGAACAGGAAGGTATTGACTGATATGCGCTTTAAGGATTATGTGCTGGTTGGGATAGCTCAAGGGCTTGCTGCCCTTCCAGGCGTGAGCCGCTCAGGGGCCACTACCAGCACAATGCTGCTGCTTAATGTCGAGGCCAAGGAGGCATTTAGGCTATCATTCCTTATAGGCATATTCGCTTCTGCCGCAGCATTTTTTGTAACATTGATATTCAGCAAGGCCAGCGTTGCAACCGATGTGGCAAGCCTTGGTTTTGAAGGCATAATTGTATCAATAATAATCGCGGCCCTGGTAAGCATGTTCCTTATAGACTTCCTACTAAACATGGCTAGGAAGGCGAAGATAGTATACTTCATAATAGCTCTAGGCCTGATAGCGATAGTTGGCGGGCTGCTAATCAGTTTCTTCCCACTGGGTTTCAGTGCAGGGTGAGGATAGATAGCCTTTATCCGTCATGCTATGCCACTGCAACTGGCTCCGGCCCTGCTGTGCCGTCTTTTGCCCTTTCTTCCCTTGCTTCTATTATTTCTTCGAGATAGTTAGTCAGCTTTATTGCGTCTCCAATGCTCACTCCCATTATCACGCCCTCGTTCCTTATGGCCGACGTTGCGTCAGTGAATCCATGTATGCGCATGTGGATAGTGGACAATATCCTTCCCCTTGACATCACGACGCTTATTATGTTCTTATACGGAACAAGGCTTATCTCCGTAGGCGAGATAATGTTATGCCCTGCCCACAGCCCCCAGAATGAAGGCCTTACTATTATAACCCTCTTGTTTGTAACCACCACACGGTCTGGGGATACGGACTGCAGATAGCTCTGCCTTATCTCCATTACTGTCCTTTCATCATTAGTGAGTATGTGTGCGAACAGCTTCAGGCATCTGGGATTAGGCACGCTGCCATAGCTTACAACCTTCTGCGTCTCGTATAACGCATCGCTAGCACCACTCAACGCCTCATGTATGCTTCCAGCCATACCATTACCCAAAACCGTATGGGCAGCCAAAATATTTACGCGTTTCCACAAAACGCCTTTACAACGCAACCCGTGCAGACTGGCTGCCTGCACCGCGTTTTAGCATACTACGGATCTCTCCATCCAGGTAGAGTGACCCTGCAACACAGACAACACCAATATCGCCTGCGTCAGCAACTGCCTTGTTAAACGCATCCTGCGGGTTCTCAAGCACCTCTGATGCAGCGGTTGTCTGGGACGCCAGCTCGTAGGGATCGTGAGACATATTCTTACCGAAGTCGGTAGTCGCCTCGAACCTGGTGAAATAGAACTTTTCCGCATTCTTTGAAAGTATCCCAAGCATCTGCTTCGAGTCTTTCCCCTTCTTCACCGCGAACACGAAACGAATGCGTTTGTTAGGGTAGCATTCCTCCAGCGCCCCTTCCAGCGCAGCAGCCTTCATGGGATTATGTGCACCGTCGAGTATCACCACGGGCTTACTGGCCACCACCTCAAATCTTCCTGGTATTGTGGTGGTCTTGAGCGCCAGCCTAAATGAATCTTCATCGACTTCCAGTCCGCATCTACCTATCTTCATTACAGCAGCCAAGGCCAGAGAGGCATTTGCCACCTGGTACTCCCCCACAGCAGATATTCTAAGGCCATCATACTCCAGCTCCCCATCCAGCGAAAGGTCAAACACGCTGCCTCCAGTTCCGGACGAACGTATCGAGGGTCTTATCGAATCACCAAGCAATGAGAAGCTCCTGCAACCTTCCTGCACTGCCTTTGCCTTAGCCATCTTTATTACCGAAGGCTGTGTCACTCCGCTAACAATATCTACCCCTCCCTTGAATATACCTACCTTGTCATGCGCAATCTTCTCAACAGTATCTCCAAGTATCTCTGTGTGATCAAGGCCCACATTGGTCAGAACTGCAACTTTGGGCATCACTATATTCGTCCCGTCAAGCGCACCACCAAGTCCTACCTCGATTACTGCTGCATCTACCTCATTCTCCTCGAAATGCCTGAACGCAAGCATTACCAAAGCCTCGAAATACGTAGGAATGCCATAACCATATTTATCTCCAACCAGTTCCACATACTCCTTCATCTCCTTGGCAAGCCTGACGAAATCCTCCTTGCCCATAAGCCTGCCATTCACCTGCGCCCTTTCCCTTATGTCCTGTAAGTGCGGTGATATGTGCAGTCCGATATCATATCCTGACTCCTGCAGCATACTGGCAGCAAAAGTCGCCGTTGATCCCTTTCCTGCAGTACCTCCTACATGTATTATATGGTACGAGTCCTGTGGGTTCCCAGCCTCCTTAGCAAGAGCTCTGATCCTATCCAGTTTAATTGTGGGGCGCCTTGTCTTGTACTTTGGGATAAGCGACTCAAGGTAGCGCACAGCCTGCCCAAAATTTCCTATTTCCATCAGCGTCACAACGCTATTCGCGCAGCTCATATCACTGCAGATGGCAGCAAGTTAGTCAGATAAACTCATCTATCTTGCTCTGCCTTATTATCTCCATTGTCTTCCATCTGTCCCTAACATAGCCCCCAAGCTTCTTGTCACCAAGGTTATCCTTGATGGCGTTAACTGTCTTAGCGTCTGAAGGATAGCCTGACCCAAGGTCTATTCCAACCGCATCGGATATGCCGTCCATCTCCCCATCCCGTATAACCTTGGCTATGATGCTTGCTCCTGATACTACTGGATACCTTGCATCTGCCTTGTGCTCTGATATAAGCGTTATGGAATCCTCCTCTCCAACCAAGGGGTTGCTCCTTGACACCGAACTGTTTACCTTCATGCTTAGTTTTGAGAACAGGCATACCCTTATCCCGAACTTGTCCTCCACCACGTCTGGCGAGTCAAGGAAAATCTTCTTTGGCGATACCGATAGTGAATCTATCAGCCTGGCGAAATTCAGGGCCTCAAGGCCGTTTAGCGACACTCCTCCGGCCATAGCTGTATTTATCTCTATGTTGGTTATCTTGTAAGCCTTGACTTCCTCTGCTATCGATGCTATCTCATCGTAAAGGAATTCTCTTTTTCTCCTGCTCAGCATCTTAGAATCGCGCACACCTATGCGTGCAAGCTTCCCCTCCTTACCCTTGCTTATAGAAACTACGCTTATAACCAGCGGACCTATCACCGCTCCGCGGCCTGCTTCGTCGCCGCCAGCTATAATTATAAGAACACCCTATGCAGCCAATTACTGCAATGCCTTCTTGTCCACAACTATGAAGTCGTTGACTGCCATGACGCTTGCGTATGGGACCTGCAGTTTGCCTCCCTTTATCGCCAGCCTATTGACGTATTCGCTGTCGACGTTCGGCTCGACTACAAGGGCGTTGAGCTTTCCTGTAGTCTCATGCACCTCTGCGTCAACGAACTTGCCAAGGTCAAAACCATCAGTGGTAACGACCTCCTTTCCTACGAGTTGCTCTGCTATAACGTACTTTACCATGCATATACCCTTTTTATTCTAATAGTATTCTCGGTGAAATATTTATATACCTATATCTTAGGCAAATACGTCGTATCATGCTTCTTTACTGCTCCAAAAGCGGCTACACTGCCTCTATAGTGGTCCTTTTCTTCATACCATTTAGAACATGTGCATAATCTCCATAGTGTATGAAAGCAGTTATGGTGATGGTGTATGTGCCTCTATCTGTCCCTGCGCCGCTGAACACTTCTACACGCGCCTCCTTTGCTTCTTTTGGTTTTAGCGTCCCTAGCCTTACCTCCCTCTCCTTGCCTATTCCGGTGCTGTCAAGACTTATCCTTTCAGGGACCTGCACCACAACAGAGCTTAGCACAGGCTCCTGCGTCATGTTCTTCAGGTTCACAACAAGTGTGGAATTACCCCTCGAGTTGGACTTAAGCTTATACGGCACGAATTCAGTTGTTATGCTATAAGGCATAGACTTGTTTATATCAGTGGCAACATCTTTTTTGCCAAACAGATCGAATATTCCCATAGGAGCACCTGCTGCATCGCCTACGGTTATAAAGAACTAGAGGAATATATTTAACGGTTGCTGTGAAGCAGCAGTAGGTGCGTAATATGATACTGGATATATACACAGATGGTGCGTCAAGGAGCAACCCTGGCAAAAGCGCATCTGGATACGTCGTGCTTGATGCTTACGGGAATGTAATGCTTAGCAAATCATTCTATAACGGCATAAGGACAAACAACGAAGCCGAGTATCTGGCCATAATAGCTGCTCTTGAAGCAGTTGCGCACGAATACGGTTACGGTGTTGAAGTGAGGCTTCATTCCGATAGCGAGCTTGCCATAAAACAGCTAAGGGGCGAGTACAGGGTAAAGAGCCATTCCATGGGGAAACTTAATGAGGAGGCGAAGTCCATACTATCAAAATTCTATCAATATTCCCTCGAGAATGTTCCCCGGGAGAATGTTCACATAAGCGAGGTGGACGCCGGCCTCAACAGGCTGCTTGACAAGTACGGGTGAATCCATGGGATATAGCCGTTCCAGTAGCAGCTCACGTTTCATAATACGGCCGCTGCGCAAAAGCGACTTCTATGGCCTGGTCACTAACTATTATGGGTACTACGAGGAGATAAAACACAATCAGTTGCTAGGAATAGGCCTTTACGATAAGAAGCCAAACCAATCAGAGGAAAAGAAGTGGTTTGAGGGCCTAACCGGTGAAATCTCAAGTGGAAATGCATTCTCGTATGTTGCCGAAGCGGATGGCAAGTTGGTTGGCATGTGCGCGGTAAGGAGGCGCGAGCCACGCGCAGATTCAAGGCACGTGGGTCTGCTGGGCATATCGATAATCGATGGCTACAGGTCGAGAGGCATAGGCAGGGCCCTAATGGAACGCACCATAAGATCCGCAAGCAGCAGATATGGCATCATTGTCCTTTCTGTATATTCCTTCAATAAGCACGCGATAAGGCTCTACAGGAGGCTAGGGTTCAAAAAATACGGAATCCTGCCAGGCGGCCTTGTGCGCAGAAACATGGCAGCAGACGATGTTTTCATGTACCTTGAAACAGCCACTTGCCGTCGCCATACCCGTAAGCGAAAAGATATATAAATAAGAAAACCCCAGGATAATCTAGACATAAGGGATAATAGTGGCTGCAGACGATGGTAAGGCAAAGAAGGATACGCAAAATCCCAAGGCAAAGGAGCTATACAAGCAGGCAGGAGCGCAGTTCGAGGAGAACAAGTTCGAAGAGTCCATAAAGCTGTATTCGGAGGCTATAATGGAGGATCCTCTGTACTCCAGCGCATACTTCAACAGGGCCCTTGCATATGCGATACTTAACAAATACGAGGAGGCTACAAGGGACGCAGAGAAAGTGCTGGACATAGAGCCCGACAGCTATGATGCCCCGTATGTCATGGGTATAATAGCGGAGTACCAAAATGACTTCCAGGGGGCCAAGGAGTGGTATGAGAAATCTCTTGCAAAGAATCCCAATTACGAGCAGGCAAAAGCCAGGCTTGAGCAACTCCAGAAAAAAGCCGACCAGCATCCGGACATGCCTGCTCCATCTGGCGCACCTGGCAAAGTGACTGCAGGCGCCACCGATTCCACAATAATGGAAGAAGGGCAGATCAAGAAAGTGAGATGGCACAAGTCCAACATCACGTTCAACGATGTCGTGGGCATGGATAAGCAGAAGAAACTAATACATGAGAATATCATACTTGCCATAAGGAAGCCAGAGCTGCTAAAGGCGTACGGGAAGAAACTAGGCCTCGGTGTCATATTCTACGGCCCTCCTGGAGGAGGAAAGACATACCTAGTAAATGCAATAGCCGGAGAAACTGGCTCGAATGTTATAATTGCAAGAATAAACGAGATAGTCGATATGTATGCCGGGAATACGGAGAAAAACATGCATGCGATATTCGAGCAGGCCAGGAAATACACGCCCTGCATAATATTCTTCGACGAGCTTGACGCACTGGGGGTTAAAAGGGACGGGGGAGGAGGCGGAGGCGAGGCACAGAGTTTTATGCGAATGGCAGTAAACCAGTTCCTGCAGGAACTTGACGGGGTAGAGAAAAATCCCGAGGGCATATTCGTAATAGGCGCAACTAACGCTCCTTGGGATATAGATCCGGCGCTAAAGAGGAGCAAACGTTTCGGGGAGACCATATACGTACCACCGCCAAACCTAAAGGAAAGGAAGGGTGCATTTATGTACAATACCAGGAAGATGCCCCTTGCCTATATCAGCTACGGCAGGCTGGCGCGCGCAACAATGGGGTTCTCGCAGGCCGATATAGACGAGATATGCGATAAGGCAGCCCTCATACCTGCCGCCGAGGAGGACCGGACCGGAAGACGCAGGAAAGTAGAGATGCGTGACTTCATCAGGATGATAAAGCAGCACGGCAATACTCTTGACGAATGGTATGCCATGGTTAGGAAAGATATTGTGAGCAAGACGGAGACGCAGATAGTGGACGGCAAGAAACAGACCATAGTAAAGGAGGGCAAGCTTAGTCCGGAAGAGAAGCAGAAGTACAAAGCCATGGTAAAAGACGTTAAGAAGAGCTCCAGCCCGTGGTACGCAATAATCAGGAAGGTCGTAAGGTATTTCTCCCTATATGTTATATGATGCTATTGATGTGATTCGTATGTCGATAAAATATGTTGAGGCAGCAGAGCTCGTTGTGCACCATGCATACAAGATTAGCAGGGAGGATCTCATACGCACGTGCATAGGCAAGTCTCACAGCATGCCTATGCTGTACTGGTGCAATGGCGTAGCTTTCTACTACGAGCCGCTGCTGCCGCTGATGAATCCTGATGTCGAGAAGGACTTCCTAAGGGGCGTGGACCACTGGGCAGAAGTATATTATTCCGAGATGAAGGACTATCGTGATGTAATAGAACTTGATGACGGCGAGTTCAAGGGGGCAAAGATAAGGCTTATAGACGCATCGGGATTCATGCCGCATAAGGACTTCGCATCATGGGCTAACTCCAAGTGAAAATTCAGTTCACTGGGGCATTGCGGTGCAGTGCCGCTAAATAAATACCTTTAAATTACTTACTTGCTAAAAGTCTCTAGTTATTCGGCGACCACCAGAATGGCTCACAGGGATCTTGTTGAGTGCGATAGCAAGCAAAGAAGCAAATACAAACAACAGTTCAATAATTCACGATTCGAGTTCTACTTTTTTCAGGAATGTAGTCAGGCAGCATTGGGAGGGGAAGCTTGCTTCCCTTGATAAGGCCAAGAGCAAGCATGTGGCAGCAGAGATCGACAATCACCTGGCTAACATGAATCCTCTTGTGGACAAGCTTGACTATGAAATATTCTGCGTGCCAAACATAATAGCACATTCAAAGCACATATCAAAGGATGAGTTCAGGGATTACCTCAAACTTCTGGAGTCGATGGCACTTGGCTATTCATCAACTCTGGGGAGGGATCTCACGAGCCTGGTGTTGATAGGACTTACCTCAAAAGCCAGGAATCCTGCGAGTGCAGAGAAATACTTCAAGGCGCTGTCAAGCGACGTGCAGAGCAAGGTATACCGATACGAATCTGCAATAACGCGAAAGAGAAAGAAGGTTTACGGTCTATCCAGGGTCTTGCAGAAGGAGCAGAAGGGCATATTGAGGTTCTTAAGGCGTAGGCGCATCTCGGCTGTGAATAAGCGCATCGAATACAGGATAAAGGAGATAGAGGGCCTTAACCTGAAACTGCAGACATTTATGAACGTAAGCGCGGGGATGAAGGAGAAGACAGTCGCAGCGAAGCCTCCTCAGCCTCAGCCATCATCTTCTGTGCCCCCATCAGCACTGCCCCCAAGGAAGGATTAAATGGATAATATCTGAAGGGTTTCGCAAATATCTTGGCCTTTCTGCAGGTTAGCTGGTCCTATGCCCTATACCAAAAATCCCAAGATCTTGGCCATATATGCTGCTGTTGCTGCATTTCCATTCTCTTCCAGCAAATCTCCCAGAAGTCTTAGTGCTGCTGGGGTGTTGAGATCATCATTCATCAGCTTGTCGAACTCTGATATCTCCAGCCCGTCTAGTTCTCTGCTGTAGCTTGCTCTGGTCTTTGTGCGCAAATTATTAATCATTCCTGCATAATGCTCTGCCTCACGCAACTCGCTCGCCTCATACTCCCAAACTCGCCTGTAGTGGTGAGATGCGAGTATCCATCTTATTGCATTAGGGGAATACTGTTTCTCCAGATCTGATATCAGGACAAGGTTGCCCAGAGACTTTGCCATCTTCTCCCCCATATGCATTACCATTGCCGTGTGCATGAAAAACCTTGCAAATGGGTAATGCCCGGTATAGCTTTCCGACTGCGCTATCTCGCTTTCATGGTGAGGGAATACAAGATCCCTGCCTCCTCCATGTATATCTATCTGGCTGCCAAGATACTGATTGCTCATAGCTGAGCATTCAATGTGCCATCCAGGCCTGCCTCTTCCCCATGGCGAATTCCACGAGGGTTCCATGCCCTTTTTGCCCTGCCACAATATGAAATCAAGCGGATGCCTCTTATTCGGATCTGAAGGATCTCCGCCCCTATCTTTAAGTAATATCTTCATCTGTTTTGTTGTGAATCCGGAAAGCTTGCCGTACCTTGGAAACCTGGTCACGTCAAAGTACACGTCCCTGCCGCTCTTATACGCGAAGCCATTCCTTAGAAGGGCACCAACAATTTCAACTATCTTGGGTATGGAGCCAGTAGCCTTTACAAAATGTGTAGGTTGCATCACATTAAGGCTTTTCATGTCTTTGACGTACTTTCTAGTCCAGAAATTCCCAAGCACCTTCCAGTTCCTGCCCTCCTCCCTGGCCCTGCGCAATATATCATCGTCTATATCTGTAACGTTCTGCGCATAGTCGACCTCAAATCCCCTATGTTTCAGATAGCGCACAAGAATATCAAATGACAGATAAGTGAACGCATGACCCAGGTGTGTTGTGTCGTATGGAGTTACGCCGCAAACATATAGCGTTACCTTATTGCCTTTGCTAGGTCTGAACTCCTCCTTATCCCTGCTGCGCGAGTTATAGAGCCTAAGAACCATCACAAGTCATCTTTCCAGGTTAAGCCTTACGAAACGCTCAGCGTAAGTGTAGTCGCTGCCCTTAGCAGCTTCCTTTGCCCATTCCTTTACCCATTCAAGGCTGCTTTCCGATATCTGGCTCTTGTGGCAGCGCAGAGCCTCTATCTTGGTGTCTATGCTGCCGCTTATGTCTATAACCTCCTTTCCATTGCCAAAACTCACGAAGTAGAGTTGCTTGACTTTGTGCGGCTCAAGCCCTTCTTCTTCAAGTTCCTTGAATGTAAGCCTGTCGCGCGCCATCGGGTACACCGCGTCCATAGCGGCAAGTCCTGCGGCTCTATGGTCTGTATGGTTTACGAACCCTCCCCTTCTCTCAGTAGAATACAGGAAAGTGGGATCCAAAGTTACCACTACGTCAGGCTTAAGCTTCCTTATGTGCCTTACTATCTCCTTCTTTAGGGCAAGGTCAGCAACAAGCTCAGTATCGTTATGATCCAGGAAGAATACGTCCTTTAGGCCAAGAACCTTGCCTGCGCTTGTCTGTTCCTTTCTCCTGGTCTCCACAAGTTTCTTTTCTGTCATCTTCGGATCATCGGAGCCTTTGCAGCCATTCGTGCATATCAGGTAATAGCACTCTGCACCTTCCTTGGCCCATTTCGCAAATGTACCAGAAGAGCTGAAATCAAGGTCATCTGGATGAGCCGCGACTCCCAATGCTATCATAAAATCTCACTGCATATACAGACAGCGCGGCCTGCAACAGCAATACCCTGGCAGATACCCGCGCTAACCTGCATGTTATTCCGTACAGCTTAATCAAGCTTACCAATAAAAAAGCTTGCGATGCAGCGCAAACCTTCTGTATAAACCGCAGCCTCATCCAAACCCATAAAGGAACTCCCTTGGCATCTCAAAGGCCAACAGGCGTCTTGCAACTGGTGGGATACCCCGGTGCTTCACGATGACCAATCAAAAAGCACCATTTGAATCCCACAGACTTCAGTTGTGGGATGACGTCACTAGGGCTTTGATCCCAATGTAAAATCTCTTGTCTTCCATTTGGGTCATTCGAGCATTCCAAGTATCTCAGCGGTCTTCCTTACCCTCCCTATTCTGGGAAAGATGAACTTCGCCGTGGAGTCATGTTCATCACTGCTTGCCGCAGTCATGGCATCTATCGCAAAGATCTGGTTGTAGCCATGCTGATATGCTTCTCTCGCAGTGGTCTCAACGCCTATGTTGGTTGATATCCCGCACAGAACTATGGCGCTCACGCCCCTTCTCCTCAGCTGCAAGTCAAGTTCTGTGCCGTGGAATGCGCCCCATTGCCTCTTTGTTATGATTATATCTGTACTCACTGGGGCTATCTCATCTGCGAACTCAGACCAGTCTGCAGGCCTGTCTCTGCCCCACTGCATTGGTTGGTCCACTACGGGATTTAGCATATCTTTGCCATCCTTTGTTGATACGTGAACGAGTACTACGGGGGATCCAAGCTCCCTGAATCTTGATACTAGTTTGCCGACATTGTTTACCACTATCTGCACATCGTTAGGCTCGAATTTCCTTCCTGCTGCTGCTATCCCCTTCTGTATGTCTATAACAACCAGCGCCGTACTGTCCTTATGCAATACCTCTGCCATAAAACCACAACTATATCTCAACACCCATGAACTTAAATGTTGTCAAGCGCAGCGTAAAGCCGTGTACAAGCGCCACCCTGGATAAAAAGACATGCACACCAGGTTTATCAGTGCCCCATCAACATCGAACAAGAGCATCTTCATAAAACATCAACTGCGCTGTCAGACTAGTCACTAGCTAATTGTCTTTACTGGTTAAAATAACCATCTGCGCAAAACCAGCCTATCCATCCACACGGCTTGCTTTACTATCCCTCATATTTTATGCCCACTATGCTTCCAGCAAATGCAAATACGAATCCAATGAAGAATCCTCCCAGCGCCACGGCAATGCTGAAAAAGCTTAGAAACATTGCCAATATCGACCACACCTTCACCCTGCTCACATCGGTGCTGTTAGCCATAAGGCCGCAGCCAATGATAGCAATGCCACAAAGCACAGCAGGCAGCCATGCGAGTATAACCAGGCCATTGAAAAGAATGTAAGCAAGGCTAAGATGGAATATGTGCGGATATATGTGCAGGTAATAGAGCGCTGCTAATGCCAAAATACCCTCTGCCAATACAAAAATCCCTCCCAGCACAAGAAGTGCCACTGCAGTGACAGGCTTCTTTTTCGTTGTCAAGATATCATGGAATTTACTCACCAATACTATTTTATGCTTTCTCACCATATGTGTGGTGGAGATCATATGAAATACCAGATTGTCGGGGAAGATATGCAGACTCTGCGTGTAAATCTCAAGAAGGGCGACATATTTTATGCAAATCCCGGCCATTTTGTAAGGAAGGACAATGACATAAACATGAGTGCAAGGGCTGTGGGCGGTGCAACTGGCGGTCTTGTAAGAGCATTCACAGGAACCGGCATCTTTCTCGCCGAATTTACTGCCAATGGCGAAGGTGAGGTTGCACTTGCAGGCATACTTCCTGGCAAGGTGCTGTCATTTGATCTTAAGGAGGGGGAGGAGATACTAGTAGAGCATAATGCCTATCTTGCTTCTTCTACCGGAAACATAGACATACAGACTGTATCTCTTGGGGCCGCATTCTTCGGAGGCGCAGGATTGTTTCTGCAACGGCACAAGGGGCCGCAGAGCGTATTCGTTCATGTAATTGGCGGTGCAGTAGAGACAGACCTGAATGGCACTTCCGAAGTGCAGATAGAACCTGGGCATCTTGCTGCATTTGATCCATCCCTCAACTACGACATCAAGTACGTTGGCAATATTCGTGCTGCAATACTGGGCGGAGCCGGACTATTCTTCGCAACCTTCTCCGGCAAGGGGAAGGTAATCTGCCATAGCACCTCAAGGTTCGCACTTATGGCCCAGTCCGGTGGCAGAAGGTAGTGCCATCTTGGCACTTATGTGCACGCCTTCCTGGCAAAGCAGCCATAATGCAATCAATCTGGCTTATGCTGTTGTTGTAGGTCTACTCCTATTCAATATGGCTTTGGGGTTGCCGATATATGGTCTTTACGTAGCAATTGGGGCTTGTATGCTTAAATATAGCCGTGTATGTACGGCACATTGTACACAATATCACGGTTTCAAATACCTTCTATACTCCTTTAGGTATCTCCTAAAGAACCATGATATGAAAATTGAATCCGCATTCTTCGTCTGTGCTCTTTCCAATGCATTGTAGTAGCTTGCCCTGTTTTTATATGATATGTTAAGCATAGGATAGCCATATCTTTTCAAAACAAAGTTCATAATAAGTCGAGATAACCTGCCATTCCCATCTATAAAAGGGTGTATTGTTACGAATTTCAGGTGTACGAGAGCCGCTAACTCGACTGGATGGATCTTGCCATTGTCCTTATCGTACCAACTAAAGAAATCTTCAAACAAAGGGACGACTTCCACAGGACTCGGTGGTACAAATTTGCTGCCGAGTATCCAAACCTGCCTTGTTCGTATCCTTCCTGCTATATCATTCCTCGTCCCCGCAAGCAGGTTATAATGCCACTCCAAAACAAGCCGCATCGTTAAGTCTTTCTTTTGTTTGAGCATTTTATAAAAGATTTTGGAGTGTGCCTCTGCCTCTTTAACATCACTGTTAGGTTTGTGTGATGGTGTTATACCGTGTTGGAGCAGATTTGCAGTTTCCTTCAGGGTCAGAGTTGATCCCTCTATCTTTTGCGTATCATAGGTAAATTTTATCATGAATCCTTCAATTTCCTTTTCCTTCTCAGATACAGTGGCGGCGTTGATATCCTTTTTATAATTGGCTTTTATCTTGTCCGATACAACGTACCATTTCCTACTGTAGATGCCAGAGAGAAAATCGCCCTTTATCCTGTCCATGTCTTTTGGTATACTGCTACCGATATACTTCTCCTCTTTAACGATTTTCCCATTTAGGCGAAAGGAGTGCTCTAAGTAGTAATAACGTTTATTGCCACGCTTTCTCTCCTTTATGCTGACCATGTTTAATTCTTGCCCCTACATATTTATAAATACTTCAACTTCTTAATAAACTGTAGGGGTACTAATTAAGATACCACGGGCGAGGCTGCTGAGATGCGCACTTGACGTGCGAATTGGGGACTTAAATAATTTAAATAAGACGCTATCTTACTTCAGGCGCATGATTTTAATGAATTGAAAGCAGAAGCACCTCAAGTATTACGTAGCTTAATATCTGCCCTATAAAGACCCATCCAGCCATAGTTGCCACGTATTTATCCCCTGATTCCATCAAGACATACGCTATTATGGGCCCTATTATTGGAATCAGGAGCAGTAATGAATATGCCTTGTTTTTATTGTCAGAAGATAGTATATACAACATGCTTACGATACTCCCTATTTGCAAAGGAATAGCAGATATCAATATCCACACGGGATTTGCTTTTGAGTTACTGGGAAGACGTGGAAATCCCATACGTTCACTTTGCTACGACCTTGCTTCCCAAAGCAGTCTGTAACACCTGTACATAACTCTCGTAAACATCACTCTTCTTATTCCTGACGTCTGGATTCGAAAGTCCATACTTGAAGGTCTTCTGGTTTGTCTTTATTACAATATTCTTTCTGGTTATCTCTACGCTTTCTATGTTAACACCATCAAGTGCAACGTTATCTACGTTGGACTTTAGCAGCTCGTCAAGATTGGCTTGCGCAAGTTTCTTTGTTGTTTCTTGGATTTCGTCCTTAGATATTCTGTTAGCCACGCCTCTCCCAAAGACACCAAATACATATGCGAACCCTGCAGATGCAGCCGTAGATGACATGCTGCTCGCATCTAGAATCAGTACCCGTTTATCCGTAATTACCAGGCTCTTCCTTATAGGTGCAATGATACCAAATGCGGTAAGATTATCAACGTATCCAATAACTCTTTCATCAGCCATAAAACCGCTCAATAATCTTCAGCTAACACGTTTTATATACTTGCTTTATTTCAGCATGCATGTCCCCAATTCTTACTTGAAGTTCAGATCTCTTACATCGACGACAAGTACATTTCTATCGTCGTAAATCCGACTGGATGGGGTTGTCGGGATTTGAACCCGAACTCGCAGGTAACGCCTATTTCACAAATCATAGCTCCAAACTCTAATCATTGCAATTGCTCAATATTTTGTTCAATATCTGGAGCCTGCTGCGCTGCCAAGTTACGCGACAACCCCACGCCCTTTACTATTGCATGCAACTTTTATATCCCTACGCCTCAAATAGCCATGATGGATAAAGCTGTAACCCAGGAAGATCCGGCCGGCTGCGGCGTAGCATGCGTCGCGTATCTGTGCAAGACTACCTACAGAAATACTCTCCACAGGCATTTCAGGCGGGCAAGTCCCAGTCTTTATGGCTATACCTGCAGAGAGGTGATGAGCGCCTTAGCTCACGCAGGCATGCACTACCGCATAAGGTATGTACGCCACAAGCGCACGCCATCCTTTGAAGACGGAACTATAGTATATACTGAAAGAAACACGTCCTACCCTTTAGGGCACTATCTGGTCAAGCACGGTAAGAAACGGATGAATCCCTGGATCAACTTCCCCTATATGAACCTGCCTAAAGCGGGATTTGTGGGCCTGCTGCCCGGAAAGGCCATTTATGCTATTGTCCCGGAGGCATGAAAATGTCATTTCTCAACCGTGTGGGATTACTCTTCGCCAGGAGATGGATATCCGGCATAACCGTATCAGAGGCTGCTGCCGACGCCATCAGGATAAACCGCAGCGGGGAGATGGTGATGCTAAACTATCTTGGCGAAGGCACGCGCAGCAGTCATGCAGCATCAAGAAGCGTGAAGATATACCTCAGGCTTCTAAAGACCATGAAGCGCAGCCGGATAAAAGGCTGTATATCTGTTAAGCCTACTCAGCTGGGGTTATGTCTTGGCTACCAGGAATTCGTACGCAACTACAGCGCCATAGTGTCTGCAGCGGATAAGATGGGCATATTTGTGTGGACCGACATGGAAGAGCATAGGTACACTGACTACACGATAAAGGCTTACCTCGATGCGCTTGGCATGCATTCAAATGTGGGGATATGTCTGCAGGCAAGGCAAAGGGGCACGTACGGCAATCTTAAGCGCATAGTAAAAAAAGGCGGCAAAATAAGGCTGGTCAAAGGCGCCTACAAAGACGGCGGAGGGGTGAATTACACCACAGAAGCAGAAGTGTCGGCTAACTATCTGCGCTGCCTGGATTACCTGACCCTCCATTGCAAGCGCTTCATAATAGCCACTCATGACGGCAAAATCATATCCTACGCACTAAACAAAGCTAAAAGATACAAGAGGGAATTGACTTTCGCCATGCTAAAGGGCATAAGGCCAAAGATGGCTGCACAGATTGCTAAAAACGGCAAAGAAATCTACATATACCTTCCATTCGGCGAAGAATGGTTCCAATACTCAATGAGAAGGCTTAAGGAGTTTAGCAACATCGTACTAGTAGCAAGATCAATCTTTCAGGGTTAGCAAATGCGGCAGCTCAAACTGGCACTGTTCGATATAGGGGGCGTTATAGTAGATGTATCAAATACGGCATATTTCAACTATTTATCGGCAATAAGCGGCATACCTCCTGCAGAGGTTGAGAGGAGGCTTACCATAGACGCAGCACCTCTGGAACGCGGGCACATATCACTCAAGAGCTTCACTAAGGTCTTTGCTGAAGATCTGGGAATTGACGAGAATGATGTAAAATGGGGAGAATACTTTAAGAAGATAGCAAAGCTGGATGAAGGCACTGTGGAAATAATAAAAGAACTGAGCAAGAACTACCATATCGCGTACCTAAGCAATGTGGACAAAGTCCGGTACGATTATGTAACGAACCACGTGATGAAGGGCATACTGCATTATTTCGACTATGAATTCGCATCATTCAAGATGCGGTGTATAAAGCCCTCTCCGCTCATATACAAGAAAGTCATTGCAAAGATGAAACTCAGGCCTGAAGACATAATCTTCATAGACAACGACTACCACAATGTCCAAGCCGCAAAAGGCCTTGGGATTACCTCCATACTATTCACCCGCGCTGCGCTACTCAGGAAAGAATTAAAACAGTTTGGGATGAAGATTTAGCTGGTATACTTGGCTGACAACAAGGGCCTTACGGTCAAGAAGGCCGAAGACTTCCCAGAGTGGTATTCTCAGGTAGTAGAGAAGGCTGAGCTTGCAGACTACGGTCCGATGCACGGCACCATAGCCTTTAAACCAAACTCCTACCAGATCTGGGACAACATAAAGGAAGCATTCGACAAGATGATCAAGGACACGGGCCACAGGAATGCCTATTTCCCGCTGCTAATACCGGAGGGTTTGCTAAAGAGCGAAGCTGAACATTTCAAGGCATTCGTGCCAGAGGTGTTCTGGGTAACGCAGGAAGGGGACAGGAAACTGAAGGAAAGGTATGCAATAAGGCCCACTTCGGAGACCATAATATACTACTTCTTCTCCAAATGGCTTCAGGGATGGCGCGACCTTCCAATACTCATCAACCAGTGGTGCAGCGTACTTCGCGCAGAGATCAAGGATACAAAGCCATTCATGAGAACAAGCGAGTTCCTGTGGCAGGAAGGCCATACGGCGCATGAGACTGAGAGAGAGGCAAACGATGAAGTTGAGCTAATACTTGGTTTTTATAAGAAGATAGTCGAAGAATACCTGTGCGTTCCAGTAATAGCTGGGAGAAAGAGCGAATCGGAAAAGTTCGGCGGCGCATATTACACCACAACAATTGAGGCCATGATGCCTGATGGCAAGGCCCTGCAGAGCGCAACATCACACAACCTGGGCCAGAATTTTGCCAATACATTCGGACTTAAATTCCTCGGCAAGGATGGCAAAGAACATCTTGCATGGACCACCTCGTGGGGCATTTCCACAAGGGTGCTGGGCGCTTTGATAATGGTCCACGGGGATGACGCAGGGCTTATAATGCCACCAAAGGTTGCGCATACCCAGGTAGTCATAGTCCCTATATTTAAGGAGAGCGAGGCAGAGCAGGTCATAGCTTTCTCAAAGAGTCTGCTAGGCAGGATCAGGAGCAAGTGCAGGGCAGAACTTGACCTGAGGGAAGGTCTTACCCCTGGGTACAAGTTCAATGATTGGGAGCTAAAGGGCGTGCCGCTTAGAATAGAAGTGGGTCCAAGGGATATAAAGAATGGAACAGTCGTGCTGGTCAGAAGAGACACCAAAGAGAAAAAGCCTGTCAGCAGCGAAGATGCCGACAAAGAGATATTGGCTCTGCTGGAAGATATACAAAAGCAGCTATTTGAGAAGGCAAAAAAGAATCTCAAGGAAAACATAACTGACGCGGCAAGCTATCCAGAGCTAAAGGAGATCATATCCTCAAAAGGCGGTTTTGTGAGGGCGAACTGGTGCGGCAAGGATAAGTGCGAGCAGAAGATAAAAGACGACACCACTGCAACAAACAGGGTAATACCGTTCCACGAGAAAAAGCACGGCAAGTGCGTTGTCTGCGGGGATGCAACTGAAACAATAGCCTATTTCGCCAAGGCGTACTAGGCAAGCCTTATCTCAACTCTCTTGTTATGCGAACCCCTGCTCTCATAGCCAGCGAACTCTATCCTGCCTATCTCGCTTGTGTTTGCAACGTGCGTGCCTCCATCAAGCTGCATGTCGAATCCCTCTATCTCCACAACTCTTGCCTCAGTGAGTTTTTTCATAAGCTCTATTCCTGGCCTAGTCCTTGCAAGCCCATCTATCTTCCTAGCCTCTTCCATGGTGAGCACCTTCATCACAACCTTGTGGTCTTGATCTATGACTTTCTGTGCCTCCCTCACTATCTCCTCAGCCTTGGTCCTGTCAAGGTTCGGTATATCCAGATCCATTCTCGCCCTATCTGGATATATCTGGCTGCCAGTCATAAGACCGCCATATGATTTCTCAACTATGCCATCGATCACATGCAGGGCCGTATGGTGCCTCATCATCCCATATCTCCTGCTCCAGTCTATGGAACAGTGCACTTTCTCTCCAGCAGAAAGGCCGGAATCAGAATCTGAAACATGGAGTATCCTCCCGCAATCTCCCTTTCTAGTCTCCATTATGCTTATCTGCCTGCCTCCAAAGGCAAGAGTACCAACATCGCACTGCTGCCCCCCACCGCCAGGATAGAAAGCCGTACGGTCAAGTTCTATCTCCTTCCCATCAACAGCGGTTACTATGGCATCAAAATCCTTCACATAAAAGTCAGTGTTATATATCCTTTCCATAACTCCACCAGCAAAAAAACGTCAGAGACTCTCTTTTTCATCACAAATCAGAAATACCTCATCTCATCATTCAGTAACTACATGCAGTGCAAGTTTATTTATCTTGCTGCAATTTATATCGCAGGGCAGGAATAGCGATTAACACTGTGAGCGGGAAATCCCACATGCTTTAGCGGTGGGATGAGAGCGAACCGCAATCGCAAAGGTATATAAAAAAAAGAGATAATAAGATGAAAAGCATGGAAACGAGGGCCTACAGATTCAGAATCTATCCAGACATAAAACGGCAGAAAGAGATAGACGAAAAACTGCTTCTTGCGCAGCAGTTCTATAACAAACTCCTCGAAAAATCAATCAGCCCCCATAACCAATCAAAAACAAAAATCTCAATGGCGCAGTT
>JAJZJQ010000001.1 GCA_021851065.1 Microcaldota archaeon | reverse complement strand
GGGGTTTTTACCCCTTTGGGATTAGTGGAAGTGAGGAATTATTGGACAACGCCGCCAGCACTCGCGGCATTCTTGCATGACCAATCTAAATGTCACTTGTGGGCCATATGGCATATGCGTAGCTGGGTTCTCAAACGTAAAAGCGCTTGAAAATTCATTGACAATCCGGCCAGTATGATCTGTTACTTCTTGCCTGCCCTCTCAATCGCAGCGCCTATGAGGCTTTGCGCCTTTGGCGCATCCTCCCATCCCTCGACCTTCGCCCATTTGCCCGGTTCTATGCTCTTGTAGTAAGAGAAGAAATGGCCTATCATGTTCTTCGTGTGCTCGTTCATGTCCCTGACCCCGGAGAATCCCCCGAAATCCGGATCTATCTTCTCGGTAGGCACAGCTATTATCTTCCAGTCAACTCCCTCCTCATCTTTCATTGCAAGAACTGCTATGGGCTTTGCTACCACGTAGGTTCCAGGAGAGAAAGACGCAGTGCTTATGACCATTACGTCAATAGGGTCCCCGTCTTCCCCAAGCGTTCCAGGCACGAAGCCATAGTTGTAAGGGTACGACATGGATGTATGGAGTATCCTGTCCACCTTGACGGCTTCGGCCTTCTCGTCATATTCATACTTTATGTTGCTGCCTTTCGGTATCTCTATGAACACATTCACCTTCTTTGGCGCATCCTGTCCCGCATCAAGTTTCATGGTTATCACTGCACAATGATAACATTAAAGGATAAAAAAGGCATTGTATGGCAGCAAAGTAGCAGCGCAGCATAGCTCACATTTAAAATCCTTGCATCGCCATGCTAACTATGCAGACCAAATATATCGTTGTCTTAGGCTCTCTTATGAGCGGCCTTGGCAAGGGCGTGGTCACGTCTTCCATATTGAGGATGCTCGATTTCTACGGGTACAAGGTACTGCCGATAAAGTTCGACGGCTACCTAAATTATGATTGCGGCACAATGAACCCCTACCAGCACGGCGAGGTGTTCGTGCTTGACGACAGCAGTGAAGTTGACATGGACTTTGGGATATACGAGCGTTTCCTGAATAAGGATCTCACCGGAGATATGTCAATAACCGGGGGCAAACTGTTCAGTGCCATAACCTCCAAGGAGCGCAAGGGCGACTATCTGGGCGGCACAGTACAGATAATACCGCATCTGACCGGCGAGATCATGGGCAGGATAGAGGGCATAGCCAAGTCAAAGGGTGCAGATGTGCTGGTAATAGAGGTGGGCGGCACAGTCGGAGATCTAGAGAACAACTATTTCATAGAGGCGATGAGGCAGATGTCGCTTAAGCGCGACGTCGCTTTCATCAACCTCACCTACATACCCGAGCTCGCAGCTGTAGGGGAGCAGAAGACAAAGCCTGCCCAGATAGGGCTAAGGCTGCTGCTCCAGGCCGGTATAAACCCTGATTTCATAGTGTGCAGGACCAGCACGAAGCTCACTGACAGCACCAAGGAGAAGCTCGCACTGTTTGGCAACCTTGAAAAGAGTGCCATAATAGATGATCCCGACCTTCCTACCCTATACAGCCTGCCGCTGAAGTTCATGGAGCAGGGATTTGATAAGATGCTCATAAGCAAGCTGGGCCTTGAAGGCCGCAGTATCGACTCGGAGAAAGTTGCATCATGGAAGGAGCGCGTGCGCAGGATTATATCCCCAAAGCACGATGCAAACATAGCCATAGTGGGCAAGTACATGACCCTGAGGGATTCGTATGCCAGCGTCAAGGAGGCAATCATCCACGCAGGCTCTGCCGCAGATTCCAGTGTAAATGTGTCGTGGGTCGAATCAACCGGCTTTGACGATGGCAAAGGCGACTACTCCATATTCACAAATACTGACGGCATAATAGTCACCGGGGGTTTTGGCAAGAGGGGCACAGAAGGCATGATAAACATAATACGCTACGCAAGGGAGAAGGGCATACCTTATCTTGGACTCTGCCTTGGCATGCAGATGATGGCAGTTGAGTATGCGAGGCATGTGGCTGGATTTGTGGGCGCCAACTCCTCAGAGTTCGATTCCAATACAAAGCACAGGGTCATATCCCTTTTGGATTCGCAGAAAAGGGTGACCAACAAAGGAGGCACAATGCGCCTTGGGGCCCAGGAATGCGTGCTGCCTCTAAAGGATTCCATAGCCTACAGGGCTTACGGCTCGCAAAAGGTGAGCGAGAGGCACAGGCACAGGTACGAATTCAACAACAGCTACAGGGACGCTCTTACGAAGGCAGGGCTTAAGATAAGCGGCACGACTGCGGACAGCAAGCTGGTCGAGTTCATAGAGTGGCCATATGGCTTTGGCATAGGCACCCAGTCGCATCCAGAGTTGAAGTCAAGATTGGAGGCACCTGCGCCGCTTTTCGTGGCACTGGCAGATGCAGCAAAGGAGCATCACTTGAGGAATGATTCAAGAAGGTAAAGCCCCTGCTTCATGCCTGCCTTTGATGTGCCATGCCTTCTCACGCCAAACGAATACGGTATCTCGGCTATACGCAGCGATCCGCTCCTATTGCACTTAAGGAAGTCGAACAGAACCTTGTACCCTCCTCCTACAAACCTGCCCTTATTTGACGTGTAAGCCTTTTTGAAAAGGCTTCTGTCAATGCCAAAGAACCCAGAGAATATGTCGCTGCATCTCTCCGAGCCTCTAAGGACCAGCACCGCATACCCAAGCGTTATGAGCGACTTTGATATCACTTTCCGATATAGCTGCCATTTTCTGACATCTGCGCGTATGGCAACGGCAAGCCCGTTCCCCTTCCTTAATGCGTCTGCAATCCTCTTAGCCGTCTCGGGAGGATGCTGCAGGTCAGCATCCATGACTATTGCATACTTTGTTGTGCTGCCAAGTATGCCGTCGGACACGCTTGCCGTGAGCCCAGGCCTGCAGCCCATCGCCTTCCTGTCTATAAACGACACTTTGCCGGAGCTGGGCCGAAATGACTCTACTGCTTTTCTGGTGCCGTCGCCTGAGCCGTCATCCACTACCACGATGTTTACTCCATCAAGGGCCCCAGCGAGCTTCTTTATCAGCACCCCTATTGTAGCCTCCTCGTTTAGCGTTGGCAGAACTACAGTGAAGTCTTTGTAGTCGCTCATATTATCAAGCCGAAGCAAGCTTTCTGTGCAGGTAGCCAGAATAGTCCAGGAATAGACCCATGACCGCGCTGATTACTCCAAGCTTAGCAGTAGCCTCCCTGAGGTCTTTCATGTCGTTGCCGCTCACGGCTCTTAGCGCAACAAGCAGCGCAGGATACGCAACCACGCATATCGCAACTGCGCCCGCAAGCTCGGCTACGTATGCGATATCATGCATGCCAACTCCCTGCAGCAAAGAGCTGCTTACGGCAAGCCATGCAACAAGGGATATCCCAAGCAGCGCATTGACTGCGTAGAGCATTATGTTGCTCCTCGCGTCTATGCGCAGCCCGAGCTTCCTTCCAGCTTCCCTGACGAACATGAACAGTTCAACGGCATTCCCGACGAAATATATCGTGATTATTGCTGTGCCAACCATGTAGATATCCGATGCCCCTGCAGCGTACATTCCTGGCACCAGCGCAAGTATCAGCACAAACTGCACTGCCGCAGACACCATGTTTATGAACAGAACGCTCTTCGTGTGGCTGCTTGATATGAGCAGGTTGCTTATGTTGCTGCCAAACAGCCCGATGGTAGTCCCTATGCACATGAGCATTAAGTACAACGGCGCGCTGGCGTAGTTGCTTGATATGAGGAGGTAAAGGCTCGGCGTCGCCATCACTCCAACGAATACGACTACAGGCAGCATGAAGATCAAAGAGAAGCGCATTATGTCGTTGTAAGTCTTGTTAACCTCACCGGCCTTCTTCATGGATCTTGCAGTTGTGAACGTATTTAGCATTCCCTGCCCGAAAGTGCCGTAGAGCATGGCTACCAGCGTAAGCCCTCTGTTTGCAGCACCATAGTTGCCTATGGCTGCGGCGAATACGAAGAGCCCAAGAAAGAGTATGGAGAAATTGGCCATCCCGGTGTTTAGGAAATTGTTGGCTGCAATAGGCCACACGAAAGAGAATGTTTTCCTAAGGTGCTCCATGGCAGGCAGAATTACGCGCGGCTTTATGTATCTTGCCAGCGCCCTTGCCAGCAGCGCGGTCCCAAACACGGCTCCTACGGCATAGCCTATTAGCATGGCAGCCACTGCGCCGTTAACTCCGTACATCACTGTGAGAGCAATGCTAAGGGCCAGCTGTATTATGTCCACAACAATGTTCGTTATTGCAGCAAGCCCAGAGCGAGATAAGCCCACAAGGCCATTCACCGCAACCATGCTTATCATGTAGAAGAATATCTGTGCAGAAGTAAGCATAAGGGTCAGTGGCGTTATGCCTACTTTCGGGAAGAATCCAGCAATACCCGCGCTCAATGCTATACCGAGCAGGCTGAGCGCTATCCCTACTGCTCCTGCTATTATGTACCCGGAGTTAACCACATGGAGCATCGAGCTGCCATCCTTCCTGTAAGCAAGCCCTGCAAGCTCACTGTTAAAGTAAGCTCCAACGCCAAATGCAGCAACGCCGTTTACCAGCGTGGAAAAGCCGAATGCAAAAACATATATTCCGTAGTCAGCAGGGCCCAGCAGCCTTGTGACTATTATGAACGTGGCTGCAGTGAGCACGAGGCCAAAGAACTGGCCCATGAAGAGCGGGTATAGGACCTTAACTGCTTTCCTGCCGACGCTCTCCTGCGTGCTTATTACATCGGTTACGTCCATCCTGGTCTCCATGTGGAATTTGATGGTTAAACTTAATAAGCATAATCGCGGTTCGTGGCAAGTATTTAATAGCTTCTATGTAAAAGAGTTCTGTCATTATATTGCTGTGTATTGGATGGTAGAGGAGTCGGAGCAGAGGCATAGCGGCGTTTCGCAGCATGCCGTCAAGCAGCAGCTTTTCAAGAACACCTACGTCAAGGTGTTCCTTGTATATCTAGCCATAGCGCTGGTGATGTTCTGGACTGTCACAATAGGCATAACCACGCGCGTGTCAAATGGATACGGGGACATACACCAGAGCCTATTCAACCTGTGGTGGGTGCCTTATTCCCTCTTTACTCTCCACCAGTCGCCATACTTCACAAACCTTCTCTTCTATCCGGTCGGGGCTAATCTGGTCACTCAGACCATGAGCCCGCTTGCAGGGATAGTGATGGCCCCAATATATGCCCTGAGCCCTGCGCTTGCCTATAATATATTATACTTCACATCCTTCGCTCTTTCCGGGCTGTTCATGTTCATGCTGGCTAAATATGTCACCAAAAACAATTATGCTGCTTTCATAGCAGGTCTTATATTCGCCTTCAGCCCTACTCACATAGCGCAGGCTACCTCGCATCTCGACTGGACCATAGTGGAGTTCATCCCTCTCTTCCTGCTGTTCTACCTGATGGCGCTTAGGGAGAAGAGGATGAAGTATGCGCTTCTTGCTGCAGTGAGCTTCGTGCTGCTGACCTTTGCAGGAGACATAGAGCAGGCGCTGCTCACATTTTGCATAGCCGCTGTTGTGACCGTATTCCTATTCATATCAGAGAGAAAGGAGATGCTGAACCTCACAACACTCAAGATGGTCGGGATGGTGGCGGCATTTACCTTCGTGATAGCCTCGCCTTTTATAGCACTCATGCTTCCTCACCTTACCTCAGGCGCATTCTCCTCGGCGCAGCAGCTCTCCGGAGTGGTAAACAACATGGAATGGAGCGACAATCTTGCATCCTTCTTCCTGCCCAGCTTCTACAACGGCATATTCAACGGGATAGCCCACTCGTACTCATACATCTACGCACTCACCTATCAGGGAATATCGTACCAGATAAACGTCGGTGAACGGGTGTCGTATCTGGGATACACCGTCATAGCGCTGGCGCTCTTTGGCTTGTACTATGACTACAAGCAGAACAGGCTTGGCAAGTCGCTGCTGTGGATAGTCCTTTTTGTTGTTTTCGGATGGCTTGCCCTTGGCCCGTACCTGCAGATCGGCACTACTGTCACCGGCATACCTACCATCTACATGCTGTATAAAGACATACCCATACTCAATATAATAAGAGAACCTGGAAGATTCGACTTCGCGCTCACAATAGCCCTGGCCATCATGGCGGCCTTTGGCTTTGCCAAGCTCACCGAGGGCAAGGACAGAAACACCACCTACAAGTATCTTGCGGTGGTGTCCCTATTGATACTTATAGAATACAATGGCATGCCGCTCACACCATCCTATATAGGCAGCTCATCGATTCCAACGGCCATACCAAGCGCATACAGCGAGATAGGCAAGCTTTCAGGCAATTTCTCAGTCCTTATACTCCCCGCGCTCACAAATACCTCTGCTCTTCCAAGCCTATACACAGGCACAGCCACATACTACGTTACTGCAATGAAAAAGCCGCTCGTAGGCGGATATACCAGCAGGGAGAACGCTACCCAGGTAATGTCTGTCAGCTCCGTGCCGATAGCAACTGCTGCGTGGTACCTTGAGCAGGGTGCCGGGCTAGTATATCCTTCTCCTATAAAGCAGAATTTCACTAACATCACAACACTCTTCATGGCGGAGGACAACATAGGGTTCATAGCAGTGCAAAGGGATGCGTACAACCTAACGGAACAGGAGCAGCTATACGGCTTTTTGAGCAGCGCATACGGCCAGCCCGTATACCAGTCAAACTCTACGTTCATGTTCTCCACTACGGCGGCAGTATCCAAGAATGCCGGTAAATCCATAGCCTCTTACACTGTCGGGAACTGGACGCCAGGATACTCGCTGTGCGCGCCAGGGCAGTGCAATGCGACTCTGGGAAACATGTGGTGGGGCCAAGGTCCTCTTGGGCTTGTTGTGTTCTCGCCAAAGGACCAGAATGTGGCCATGGCCTTTGAGGCGATGAGCTACACCGGCAGCCCTACCCTGGATCTATACCTAAACAATGTGCAGTCGCCCACATCTTCGCTTAAGCTATCTGCAGTCCCATCGCGCTATGCGGTAAACATGACCCTGTCCCAGGGACTCAATGAAATAGTATTCTACAGCCAACAGGGCGGCACTACGTCTATCCCATACGGCATCGACAACATAACTATAACGCCATCATAGCAGTTTAAAATAAAACTGATTCACATGAAGAACAGGATAGGGATAGTAGGCGGTGGGCAGTTGGCCCGCATGCTTGCATACGATGCAAAGAAGCTGGGGTTTGTAGTAACTGTGCTTGATCCGACGCAGAACTCGCCAGGCGGCCAGGTGGCAGACTGCCAGATTGTAGCGCAACTGGGCAATGGCAAGGCAATGCGGGAACTCTCAAGAAGATCAGACTACATAACCATAGAATGGGAGCTGGCCGACGCAGAACTCCTAGAGCGCCTGGCTGGCAGGGGCGTGCCAGTAAACCCTTCGGCAAGTACGCTTGGCATAATAAAAGACAAGCTTGTGCAAAAACGCTTCCTTAAGGGAAGCGGACTGCCTGTGGGCGAGTTCCTCGAAGTGGGCTCTGGCGAAGATGCAGTATCTGCAGGGCGAAAGCTTGGATATCCAATGCTGCTCAAGGCAAGATACGGCGGTTACGACGGCCGCGGCAATGCGCTTATCAGATCCGAAAAACGGATAAAGTCAGGAATGGAAAAACTTAATGGACATGGGCTGTATGCAGAAAAGTTCATTCCATTTGCAAAAGAACTGTCTGTGATGGTGGCCAGGGGTATGGATGGCGACATAGCGGCATATCCTGTAGTCGAGAACATCCACGAGAACAACATCCTTCACACAACCATAGCTCCGGCGCGCATAAGCATGGCCTCCAGGTCGAGGGCGCAGAGGGTTGCGATAAATGCCATGCGCCACCTAAAAGGCGCCGGCGTTTTCGGAATAGAGATGTTCTTGACAAGGGACGGGAGGATACTTATAAACGAGATAGCTCCAAGGGTACACAACTCAGGCCATTACACCATAGAAGCATGCGCTACGTCACAGTTCGAGCAGCACATAAGGGCAGTCACCGGCCTGCCTCTTGGCAGCACTGAAATGATAGCCCGAAATGCAGTCATGGTCAATATCCTTGGCGAAAGAACTGGCACGGCAGAAGTCAGGGGCATGGACAAGGCCCTGCGCATTCCGGGGGTAACTGTGCACATATATGGCAAGGCAGCTACAAGGCCAGAGCGCAAGATGGGCCACGTTACAGCCATAGGAAGAACCCGCAGCGAAGCGCTTAAAAAGGCCATGATGGCAAGGCAATGCATATCAATATAGAGCCACTCAATAATAGTGATCGTATGGACAAAGCTATCGTTGGCATAATCATGGGTTCTGATTCAGACCTCGCTCTCATGCAGGATGCAGCAAATGAGCTCGAGGAGCTTGGCATCCCCTACGAGCTTACCGTTGTATCTGCGCACAGGACCCCTGAGCGGATGTACCAGTACGCAAGGGCCGCAGCAGGAAGGGGGTTGAAAGTCATTATAGCCTGTGCAGGCGGCTCCGCTCATCTTCCTGGGATGGTTGCATCGCTGACCGCTCTTCCTGTTATAGGCGTGCCGCGTCAGCTCAAGACTCTTGATGGCCTCGATTCCCTGTTGTCCATAGTCCAGATGCCTGCCGGCATACCTGTTGCCACTGTGGCTATAGACGGAGCAAGAAATGCCGCAACACTCGCCGCAAGAATCATAGGCTCCAGCGACAGGGCGGTCCAAATTAAGCTAGAGAAGCACCAAAAGGAGCTGGCATCTTCTGTGGAGGCAAAAGCCCAAACGCTAGAGAGGCTGGGGCACAAGGAATACCTCTCACGCAAATCCAAGGCGCAAAAGTGATAATATGGCAAACCTGATAAGATCCGGCAAGGTCAAGGACGTGTATGACATAAGCACCGACGAGCTCGAATTCGTATTCTCGGACAGGGTATCTGTATTCGATAAGATAATACCAAGCAGCATACCGCACAAAGGGGAGACTCTTGCGCGCACCAGCGCTTACTGGTTCAACGTGCTAAAGGAGAATGGCATACCCGTGCACTTTCTAAGGCTCGACCCGCCCAACCGGATGCGGGTGAAGAAGGTGGATGTGATACGCGACTATTCCACGCTGGGTCCGGACACAAGAAACTACCTCATACCTCTCGAGGTCATAACGCGCTACTACGTGTACGGCTCGCTATGGGACAGGGTGAAGAGCGCACAGATAAAGCCCGAGCAACTTGGTTTCGCTACGGGGCACCAGGTGAAACAGGCAGAGCCGCTTGCGGAGCCTTTCTTCGAGGTCACTACAAAGCTGGAGAAGGTGGACAGGAATCTGTCAAAAGACGAGGCGCTTAAAATCTCCGGGCTGACTGAGACTGAGTACGCCGACATGAAGGAGCTGTGCCTGAAGATCGACGGCCACATAAGTTCAAGAGTGGCGAAACGCGGCCTTATGCATGTGGACGGCAAGAAGGAGTTCGCATTCGATAAGGACAGGAAGCTTATGGTCATAGACACGTTTGGCACCGCAGACGAGGACAGGTTCTGGGACGCAAAGGAGTTCGAGCAGGGCAGGTATGTTGAGAGGAGCAAGGAATTCGTAAGGCAATTCTACAGAAATTCGGGATACCACGCGCAGCTCATGAGGGCAAGGCAGGAAAAAGGCGAGGAGCCTCCAATACCTGCGCTCCCGCAAGATATGGTAAAGCAGGTCAGCGATATGTATGTAGCTCTATTCGAGGCCATTACCGGGCAGCAATTCAGGTGATCCATTGACAGAGGAGAATATCTCGATATACGATCTCGTCTCTCCATCCGACTACAGGTATCATGTCAAGGAGCTCTCCCCATACCTGTCTGAGGAGGCATATGTCAAATACAAATCCAAGGTAGAGGCCGCGCTTGCATCTGTGCTGGCCAGCAGGGGCATAATAAGCAGCGAATCCGCAGCCCAGATAAAGAAGGCATCCGAGCACGTCAGGGCAAGGGACGTATACGAGGAGGAGGCCAAGGTAGGCCACGACATAATAGCGCAGGTAAACGTTATCAGAAAAGGAGTGAGCAAGGAGGCCGCTGCCGGGGTGCACAGGACTGCAACTTCATATGACATAGTTGACTCCGCCAACGTGCTGCGATACAGGGACGCATTTGACAGCGTTATACTGCCCGACATGGTGGCTCTTGAGCGGGCCTGGATAGATATTGCAAGAAGGGAGAAAGACACGCTTCAGATAGGCAGGACTCACCTGCAGCATGCAGAACCAATAACTTTCGGGTTTGCGGTTGCATGGTATGTAAGCAGGCTTGGAAGCCAGATACTAAAGATAAAGGAGGCCTCAGCCAGTTTGTGCGGCAAGTTCTCAGGCGCAGTTGGCGCATACAACGCATCGTCCCTGTTCGTCGACGATCCTGAAAAGTTCGAGGGCGAGGTGCTAAGTGAACTGGGCCTGAAGCCTACGGAGATATCCACCCAGATAGTGCAGCAGGAGCCAATGGCGGACCTGATGCACCACACAATAAGCAGCTTCACCATACTGGCCAACTGGGCTGATGATCTAAGGAACCTGCAGAGGCCAGAGATAGCTGAGGTAGGGCAACCCAGGGGCAAGGACATATCAAGGTCGTCGACAATGCCCCACAAGGCAAATCCCGTGGGCCTTGAGAACATCAAGAGTCTTTGGAAGGCGACGATGCCATACCTTGTAATGGTGAGCCTGGACCAGATATCAGATCACCAGCGCGACCTTACCAACTCTGCATCGCAGCGCTACATACCTCAGGTGCTGGACCAGTTCGACTACTCTGTGAGAAGGGCCATAAGGATATCCGCCAGCCTTCAGGCTCACCGCCAGAACATGCTAAGGAACTTCAATATGTCGTCTGACAAGGCTCTTGCCGAGCCGCTGCACCTGCTGTTGTCTGCATACGGCCATCCAAATTCTCATGAATATGTCGGCAGGCTTGCAGACGAGTCCTATAAAACAGGCAGGCCTCTTACAGAGATAGTGCTTAATGACAGGAGCCTGCAGCCTTACCTGAAGAAATTCACAGAAAGGCAGATGGCCGTTGTGAGGGACCCGTCAAGGTACGTTGGCATAGCATCGAAGAAAGCCGAGCATGTAGCTGACAGGTGGGCAAGGCGCATGGATGAGCTTTAGGACTGATCATCCTATCGGGCTTTCGGAGTACCTGTAATCCAGAACATGCGGCTTGCTGTGCATGGAGTCGAAGCATCTTGACCATAACCTGATGCCATCATCATCTGTTATCCTGCCCCCGACCTTTGCATCCACCCCGTTTTTCCTGTAGTAATCCGCAATTCTTTCAGGCTCAGTGGTGGCTATCACTGCACCTGTTCCACATCCCCATGTATGGTAGCTTACTCTATCAGTAACAACTCCTTTCGAGTTGCCTAGCCTGCTAGACATCTGAAGGAGCAATATAAGCATAGGCGCATCAAAGATGTTGTCGTATTCTGCGCCAAGACCCAGCGGCTCAAGCACTCTTCTGGTCTTGCCTACAATGCCTCCGCTGGAGACATTTATTCTGAGTCTTATCGAAGCAAGCAGGCTATCTGGCATCAGCGAGTCTATCCTGAAATACGGGGTCGGGGGCCTGGCTACAAGTTCGCCAAGTGTCTTGTCTGTCTTAGGCAAACTCTCTCCATATCCCAGTTCGCTTTTTATCCTGTCCAATGCGTCAGATGCCTTGACGCTGTACCATTCTTGTCCGAATGCGTTCTCTAACACCCTCCTTTGAAGCGTTATGCCGTTGGATCTCTGCTCCTCGTAGAGAAGCACAAGGCGCAGCCCTGCGCAAAGCTCTTCCTGCCTGTAGTCCGCCTTCACCCTGCTAAGTACCGTGCCGTTCATTGTGTAGGTATAAACCGTTTTCGCTTCATGGAAAAGCGATCCCACAAGCGGTATTCGGTACTTCATGCCTGCCTTGTTCATATGCTCTACCATCTGTATCTTGCCCTCTGGGCCGTGGGCATGGACGCATATGCTCGCTATCACAGGAAAGGCACCATCCCTTGTGGGATCATCCCCTGCGCTTGCAAGAGTATCCTCTATATCCGTTCTATTGCCGATGAGGTCGCACACTATTGATTTTGATCCGGATCCGTCTGCAGTTATCATAAACCTGGACGGTTTCCTAACATGCAGCAGGGGCATGCCGCCTGCGTTCACCACCTCGAAGAACTCCTTCTCCTCTATGAAGCCAAATGTACTCTCAAGTTCAAGGTCCATTCCGCCATACGCAACAGCTCGGCCTACCTCGCCATCATATCTGCTTAGCAGGGTGAATGTCCATCCTATTCCCTTTTTGCGCAACTGTTCACCGATGTTCGCCGTTTCTCCACCTACCAGCACGATATCATTTGCAGTGCATGACCTGATTATCTCATCCCTCATTTTCGCGCTTGCTCCAACCCGCTGCGCATATGCCGAATCCCAGTCACAGATATTGGATCCGAACAAAGGCACAAGTCCACGCCTCCTCTCACTGCCTGCCATATGCTCTATGAGCCCGTTTACCCTGCTGACGACATCCTCCGTCTGCGCGGCGTCTTCCATGGATGCTGCTCCAGACACGAGGTGATAGTAACCTGCGCCAAGCGTGAAAACCACTGCCTTATTGAATGACTTTTCCTGCTCTATTTTTATGCCATGCTTTTTAGCAACTGCGAATGTCCTGGATTTTGCATCCCCCCATGTCCTAGAGAGCTGTTCCTTCGCTGCTTCAGGTACGACATCAAGATAGGTTAGCTCCCTTGCCACATAGATCAACTATAGAAGTTTCTCACGCGCATATTCAACTCCATTCATACCTATCTTAAGGCCCAGGCCCTGCTCAGGGAGCTTTCCGGCTGCCCTAAGCCTCTGCCAGAGCGGATGGTTGTACGGCGACAGATATGCCTCCCAGTGGGGCATCATGCCAAACACCCTGCCAGTCGGGTCGCATAAGCCTGCGATGGACATGGCAGAGCCATTTGGGTTATATGGGTAATCTGATTCCTTTGCAATCTCTTGCGTATGTGGGTTTATGTAGTGCAGCGCATCGAGTTTCTCCTCTACTATCGTTTCCATCACATCCCCGCTCCCAGCCCTAAGCTTGCCCTCTCCGTGCCTTACCGGGAGGCTGATGGCGCCCACGTTCCTTGTCCACACGCACTTAGAATCCGAATTGGCCAAAAGGTGCACCCATCTGTCCTCGAACTTACCGGAGTCATTGTAAGTAAGGGTCACAGTTTCGGTTCTATACCTATTGTCAATAGCTGGCAGGAGACCATACTTTACCATAGTCTGGAATCCGTTGCAGACCCCTATCACCAGCTTTCCGTTTTCTATGAACTCCTCGATTGCCCCGCCAAGCCTGTACTTGAGCCTGTTCGCATGGACTTTGCCAGAAGCTATATGGTCTCCATCAGCAAAGCCGCCTATCAGTGCAAGTATGTGGTAGTCCTCCAGCATCTTGGGGCTGGATATCACATCATTTATGTGTACTATATCTGCATCAGCACCGGCAAGCCTGTATCCATATGCTGTCTCTTCTTCGCAGTTAAGCCCATATCCAGTGGGCACAAGAACTCTAGGCCTCTTATCTGCCATTCACATCCCCTCCAATGTTCCCTTCCACGATTCCTTGAGCGCTTGTATGTCTGAGTCTATCACCACTGTGCCTCCAAGGCCAGTAACCTTGAGCCTCGTGCTCCGAGTCACAGTCCCTATCCTCGCATATGCCGTGCCATCCATCATGCCCTCGAATTCGCTGCACTTTGTGCTTGGTACTGTTACGATGAACCTGCTGTTCGACTGCGAGAACAGAATATAGTCATCGCGCCTCTCCCCAAGATACGGCACCTTGCGCAGGTCTGCTTCAATTCCGTATCCTCCTGCGAAAGCCGATTGCGCCATAGCTACACCCAGGCCTCCCAGGGTGGGCGTATGTGCAGAGGACACGAGTCCTTTTTCTATCGCAGCGCTCAATGCAGAGTACGTCTTAATTGCCTTGACAGCATCCACTTTTGGCACATTATTTCCCACCATCTTCTCTGCTGCCTTCTCCCCGACATATGCGAAGTACTCCGAGGCGCCAAGCTCATCGTATGTCTCTCCAAGAACGTATACTGCGTCTCCATCATTCTTCACGTCCATTGTAACCGCCTTGCTTACATCTTCGATCCTCGCTCTTACAGAGAATAGCAATGTCGGGGGTATGGATATTGTCTTTTCAACGGTCTTGCCATCTATCGTCTCTTCCCCTCTCCATACATTCTTCATGCTGTCCTTGCCCGAGATGCACGGCACCTTGAACGCCCTGCAATACTCTGCAAGGGCTTTGTTTGCCCTCACAAGCTGCGCCATCTTGAAGTGCCCGTCATCAGAATCCAGCGATGAAAGGTTCCAGCAGAAATTGTCAAGGGCATACATTATGTTGTCCTCATCAGGCAGCTTGCATCCTGTTGCAATGGCCCTGCGTATGGCTTCGTCTATCACCGAAGCAGCCATCCAATAAGTATCTATGTCTGAATAGTGCGGGTTTATACCGTGTGAGACTACTAGCCCATCTTTTCTTGCGTATCCCAGAAGCGCTACTGTAGCATCGCTGCTAACATCTGCCTGCTTTCCTACGAAAGGCTTCACAATGCTAAGGCCCTTGACTTCGTGATCATATTGCCTCATCTTATACTCCTTTGAGCATATGTTGAGCCTTGCAAGCATGCATTCCAGAACGCTTCCAAGGTCATCTGGCTGCAGGAACCGCGGCTCCTCTCTGGCCACCTCTTTCCATCTGGCCACAAGCTCCATTCTGGGGAAACCCTTGTGCATGAAATCCATGTCCAGGTAAGCCACCGTCATGTCCCCGTACATTGCATGGAATCTGCCGCTATCTGTGAACCTTCCAAGGGCAGTAGCTTCGACTCCCCTCAGTCCCGCTAGTTCTGTGAACTCACCTATCTTGGAGGGATCCACTGCAACTGTCATGCGCTCCTGCGACTCAGATACGATTATCTCCCATGGCATAAGCCCACGGTACTTAAGCGGAGCCTTCTTGAGATCTATTATGCATCCGTTGGTGTCTTTGGCCATTTCCCCAATAGAAGACGACAGCCCTCCAGCTCCATTGTCGGTTATGCTGCTATAAAGCCCTCTGTCCCTGGCCTCTATCAGGAAATCAAGCATCTTCTTTTGAGTTATGGAGTCCCCTATCTGTACTGCCTGCACTGGGGAGTCCTTGTTGAGCTCTGCCGATGAGAATGTTGCCCCATGTATTCCATCCTTGCCTATCCTGCCTCCGACCATTACGGCAAGGTCACCTGGCATGGCCTTCTTCAGGTCAGACTGTCTTGCGTTTACCGTCTTTGGCATTGTTCCTATCGTGCCGCAGTACACAAGTGGCCTGAATCCGAAGCGCTCATCGAACACCTCAAATCCATCCATCAAGGCAATGCCGCTCTGGTTCCCCCCGTCTATAACGCCCCTGTGAACCCCATTGCGTATCCTTGCGGGATGCAGCACTCCTCCCATCAGCGCCTTGCTGTGGAATGGGTCTCCAAAGCAGTATCCAAAAACATTGAACATTGGTCTTGCACCTATTCCTGCCCCAAGTATATCCCTGTTCACGCCAAGTATGCCTGTGATTGCACCACCATATGGGTCTAGGGCAGAAGGCGCATTGTGCGTCTCTATCTTGTCCGCTACGACTATTCCGCCACCCACATCAACTATCCCTGCATTGTCATCGAAAGCGGATATTATCCATTTATACCTGCCCATTAACTCCCTTGCAGGCGCCTTTATGCACGTCCCAAACAGACCGTCTATGACTTCAACAACACCATTCTGCTCTGCATAATTTACTATCCCGTTGAATATCTTGTGCTTGCAGTGCTCTGATTGTGTCTGTGCAACTACTTCGAGCTCCACATCAGTAAGCTTACCTAGGAACTGGCTGTCCATGCCTATGCTTTCCCTCTCCTTTATCACACTGCCATACTGCGAGTACTTCTGTATCACCTTCATTTCAGCAAGGCTTAGTGCCAGCACCCCATTCCTGCTTATCTCCATGAGCTTCTCATCGCTCACAGCTAGGTCCACTGCCTTCACTTCCGGCCTATGCTCCATGCCCATGTCCTGCTGCAGTATTGGTATGCCATCTGCGCCTATCTCTTCCCTGCCCAATACTCTTGCATTCTCTATGACCTGGTTTGAGAGCAGCCTTGCCGCAATTGCCTGCGCCTCGCCTCTGCCTATTCCGCTAATCAGATATTGCAGCGAAGTAGACACCCCTCCTTCTATGTCTATCTCCTTGTTTACCATTCTGCTGACAGCCTCTGCTGCAGTCTTGCCGACAGGGTTTGTGACTCCAGGCTTATATTCCACTTCTATGAGCCAGTCAAATCTGCCATCGATATCCCTCACTGAGCACTCAGTCACTGGATCCACGAAGAGATCCTTCTCAAGCGATTCTATCTCTTCCCTGCCAAGGTCTGCATATATTGTATATACTCTCCTTGTCCTGACCGACTCTGCATTTATCCCAAGGAAGTTTCTGATGGTCTTCTCAAGGCTGCTGCCCAGCGGATCAGATTCCCCATCTCTGAATCCGACTATTATGCGACTTGGCATATCTCCACCGTCTGGCGTCGGCAGGAAGACATTTGCGCTTCTGCTAACCGACTGCTTTTATCTCAATATCCTGCCTTATAAAGCTTTGTCTATATAACCTAATCAACGGCCTCCCAGACGAGCTTGTGGTTATCATGGTAGCACATATTTTGGATGGCAAGAAGATCGCTGACTCCATGCTGCGCAGTGTGAAAAGAGAGGTTGCAACCATGAAGAGGAAAGGGGTCATACCAAAGCTCGTTGTAATCCAGGTGGGCAACGATCCAGCATCTACCATATACGTTAACAGGAAGCACAAGACCTGCATAGAACTGGGAATGAAGTCTGAAGTAAGAAGGTTTCCAAGCAGCGTCTCATATGGCAGGATACTTGGGGAGATCAGGGAGCTTAATGAAGACAAGACGGTTCACGGTATACTTGTTCAGCTACCGCTTCCAGAGCATCTGAACCACAAGAAGGTGCTTGAGACAGTGGCAATATCAAAGGATGTAGACGGCCTGCATCCATACAACCACGGCAGGAACCTGCTGGCAAAGAGCGGGATGAGACCTGCAACCCCAACCGGCATAATCACCCTCCTAGAATCCACCGGAGCCAAACTGGAAGGCAAGAACGCCGTTGTTGTGGGAAGAAGCAACATAGTCGGTAAGCCTGTCGCAGTAATGCTTCTGAACAAAGGATGCACAGTTACCATCTGCCACAGCAAGACCACGGACCTTGGGCGCTTCACAAAGGACGCCGACATAATCGTGTGCGCGGTAGGCAAACCTAACCTTATAAAAGGTCCGATGGTCAAGAAGGGCGCCATAGTGATAGATGTTGGCATAAGCAGGCTAAAGGACGGGAAGCTTTCCGGGGATGTTGACTTCAAAGAAGTTTCAAAAAGGGCATCGTGGATAACTCCCGTGCCCGGGGGAGTTGGGCCCATGACCATTGCAAGTCTGATGTGCAATACTATTGCCGCATGTCGTGATATAGAATGGCCGCAAAAATCAGGCTAGCAGTGCTAGGTTCCACCAAAGGGACCGACATGCAGGCCATAATCGATGCGATAGACGCAGGTAAGCTTAACGCCCATATGACCCTTGTCGCATCCGACAGAAAGGATGCACTCATTCTCAAAAGGGCTTCGGATCACGGAATACCTGTCTTTGTGATGGACTACGGCGGCTCTAATGACCGTGCCAACACTGAGCGGCTCCTCACAGAAGAGCTGAAAAGCAAAGGAGGCGCAGATCTTATCCTTCTCATAGGGTTTGCCAAGATACTAACGCCATACCTCGTAGGGCAGTTCAGGGGCAGAATATGGAATATACATCCAAGCCTGTTGCCAAAATACGCAGGCGGATTTAATCTGGATGTCCATAAACTTGTCCTAGAAAACCATGAAACTGAGACCGGGTGCACCTTGCACGAAGTCACGGAGGAAGTGGATGCAGGAAGGATAATCCTTCAAAAGAGGTGCCCCGTTCTGTCTGCTGATACTGTTCAAACCCTAAAGGGCAAGGTCCAGAAGCTGGAACAGGAATGCTTCCTTGAGGCCATAAGCATGGCAAGCGATGGCAGGCTGCACATAGGCGCATAATCAGGTTTTTATAATCCTTTTCTCAGTCACTACAAAATCCATCCTGACATCATGCGCCTTGGCGTCTACCTCTCCAACTACCTGGAAATCGTATGCGACTCCTATCTTCACTGCGCCACTGCCCCTGGAAAAGAACCTGTCATAGTGGCCACCACCAAATCCTATTCTAAAGCCCCTTCGGTCGAAGGCAATTCCAGGAACTACAAAGACCCCTATTGTCATGCTTCCTGCAAAAGATAAACTCCTCGGTATGCGTATGCTTCCATATCCCACTGCCGTATCTTTCCGCGATTTCAGCACAGCGAACTTCATGCCGCCATTCCTGTGCATGACTGGCACAAAGACCTTCTTTCCATTTGCAAAAAAGGCCATCAAGAGTGCATCTACGTCCACCTCGTTCTCGAAAGGCATGTAGATGCCTATTGCCGCAGCTTCAGCTACCTGTGGCATACCAAGAAGTCTGGAGCAGATACTCGCGCTGAGCCTCTCTCTTACATGGGCAGGCATCGCCCTTCTCTTGGCAAGCATAATTGAGCGCACTGCAGTCTTGTCCAGAAAATCAGCTCCTGCCTGTCACTGCCTTGCCTATGTCTGTCCTATAGTGCATGCCGTCGAACCGTATCAGCTTTATTCCATCATAGGCGCTTGCTATGGCCTCTTTTATGGAGGCTCCTGTTGCAGTTACACCAAGAACCCGTCCCCCGTCTGTTACTATATTGCCGCCTTCGGTCTTAGTGCCTGAATGGAACACCACTACGCTATCCAGCTTCTGTGCGTCTTCTATGCCTTCTATTATCTTACCTTTCTCATACCTGTCCGGATAGCCCTTTGACGCTGCAATGACGCAGCATGACGCTCCTGCCTTCCACTTTATATCTATATCTCCAAGCCTTCCATCTATGCACGCCTGCGAAATATCCAATAGATCCGTCTCAAGAAGGGAGAGCACGGGCTGGGCTTCAGGATCCCCAAAGCGTGCATTGAACTCAAGAACCCTGAACTCACTGCCATTTACCATAAGTCCGGCGTACAGCACGCCAACATACGGCGTGCCGCGCCTTGACATCTCCCTGAGAACCGGGACAAACACCTTATCATGTATCTCCTTCTCGAGTCCCTGCACAACAGGCGTTGGTGCGTATGCTCCCATGCCGCCAGTATTCTTGCCAGCATCTCCATCATATATCCTCTTGTGGTCTTGGCTTGGCACCATTATCGTTGCTGTCTTGCCATCGCAAAATGCAAGTATGCTGGCTTCATCTCCTTCAAGGAGCTCTTCCACCACTATCCTATCCCCTGCATTGCCGAAGAGCGACTGGTCCTTCAATGTTCGCACAGCATCCAGTATCTCGCTACTGCTTGTGCATATTATCACCCCCTTGCCTGCGGCCAGGCCGTCTGCCTTCACTGCGGCTCTCCCGAAATGTTCTGCAGCCCTTTTGGCATCATCTGCAGTATGTACTATCTCGTATCTTGCAGTGGGCACTCCTGCTCCAGCCATTACCTCCTTTGCGAATTCTTTCGAGGTCTCTAGCCTTGCAGCTGCTGCACTGGGACCAAATATCACAAGCCCGCGCCTATTGAACTCGTCAGTTATTCCCTTTTCCATCGGCGCTTCAGGTCCTACGAATGTCAGGTCAATTCCCTCATTCTCTGCGAACTGGGCAAGCCCGGCTACGTCGTCTGCCGCAATTTGTATATTCCGCGCTATGGTTCCGGTTCCAGCATTGCCTGGGGCGCAGAAGATCCGCTCCACATTCCTGCTCTGCGAGAACTTCCAGCATATCGCATGCTCCCTGCCACCAGAACCTACTACAAGCACCTTCATACAACCACTAAGCAGAATCGTAAGTCCTCCTTGCCTCTCCATTCTTCTTATACATTGCAAGCGCCTTGTCCCTGAGCTTCTGCCCGCATGCGGTTGGGTACTCTCCTGTCAGGCATGCTGCGCACATGTCCTTTTTGCCGTTCTCGAATCCTATTGAGTTTACTAGCCCGTCAAAGCCGATGTAGCTTAGCGAGTCTACGCCTATCTCCTTTGCTATCTTCTGCACTACTTCATCGTCAAGATCAGTCCATCCTGTCCTGTAAAGCTGCTCTTCGTTAGAATGCCTGTTTGCTATAAGTTCGCCTGCAGTGGACATGTCTATTCCATAGAAGCACGGACTCCTTACCGGAGGGCAGGTGACTCTCATATGCACTTGGGCAGGGCCTGCAGATCTCACGTACCTGACAAGGAATTTTGAAGTTGTGCCTCTAACTATCGAGTCATCTATCAGTATGACCTTCTTGTCCTTTAGCACTGGCCTATTTATGTTGTATTTCTGCTTGACTTTGTCCATCCTCTCTCCGCTCTCTATGAATGTCCTGCCTGTATATCCCCTGTTTTTCATGAGCCCCTCCATGGATGGCAGGCCTAGCGTCTTTGCATATCCGTCAGCAGCTGGCTTGGCAGTATCAGGCACAGGAACTACCACGTAATCCCTGTCATTTACATCAAGGGTTTCGTGCCTTGCAAGGTCCACGCCAAGATTCCACCGCGTTTCGTATACTGATCGTCCATCGAGGATTGATGTTGGATTGGAGAAGTATACATACTCGAACATGCAGTGCGCATTCCTTGGGGACTTTGCAAACCTCTTCACCTCCACACTATCCCCTTCGGATATAAGCATCTCTCCCGGCCGTAGCGGTTTGATCTGCGAATCCGGGTTTGCGAAGTTCTCAAGCGCAATATTCTCAGAAGCAGCTCCGGCAAAGCTGTCCCCTATGGCGTAGCTCATCGGGCGTATGCCCATCGGATCCCGCATCACCGCGGTTGTGCCCTCGGCGTTTATGTATGCGATGTTGTATGCACCATCGAATTTTTCTGTCAGGTCAGCAAACACGTCCTTCATATCAACTTTGCTTGCACCTATCTGCGACTTCTCCAGAAAATGGAGTATGACCTCGGTATCCAGGTTCCTGACAAGATGATAGCTCTCCTTCTCAAGTTCTGCCTTGAGGTCTAGGAAGTTGGCTATGTTGCCGTTGAATGAAAATGCAAACCACTTCCATCTTCTTCCGTGGTGGCGTTCGAAAGGCTGTGCAGATCCCTCGTCATCACCGCCTGTGGTGCTGTATCTTGTGTGCCCAATGCCCCTTGTTCCGGAATACCTTTGCATTATCGCGTCTGCCTTTGGCTTGAAATCCATTGCAAACATGTTATTTACTGTGCCTAGCCTCTTTCTGGTGTCAAGAAGCTGGGGTCTGTTCGGATCGTAGGTGGTTATGCCTGCTGCAAGCTGGCCTCTATTCTGCATGCGCAGGAGCATGTGGTAGAGATAAAATGCCGCTGCTCCATGGGGGTAGGTGTCGACAGGACTAGGGAGGCTTACTGCGGCTACTGCACACTCCTCCTTTATTTCTCCAGACATATTCTACTTATTGCGCAATATTAATTTAATAATAGCTGGCCTGTTGCCCATCTTTATTATATCTCTTTGTGGGATACTACCTTTATGCTCAAAATGCCGCAGCCGCCAACCCACAGGCACGAATTCCTGGCGCAATACAACAACTGGCCCCGGATCGGGTCCACGGAGAAATCACTCTCCTGTGCAAGCATACCTGAGGCGCTAAATAAGGCAGGCAGCTCCTCCTTCAGATTCAGGATAGTCGAAATGATGTGGACCAGCAGGCCTGACGGAGTAGCCACCGGGCGCATAATCTACGCATCGCCTTCGTACTGGATAAGCGGCAGGGTGGTGATACTCGACGACCATGGCGTCCCAAAGGCAATGGATACTGCAACCCGCCTGCTATACGACATCGGAAGGGGGGATGTGGTTGTAGGGGGTACGCCCCCATACATCGAGCTGCTGCGCTACTACTAGCATTACATGCCAAAAGCACGGAGCAAATAATAATTCTGCCAGCGAATTGTTTAGCGGCGCAACCATGAAGGAGAGCGGCAATACGATACTAATAACCGGCGGGGCCACTGGTATAGGTCTTGCACTAGCCAAACGTTTCAGCGACCTTGGCAATACTGTGATAATATGCGGCAGGAGACAGGGTAAATTGGAAGAGGCTGCAAAGAAGATCCCCGGCCTGCACACCCTGCGGTGTGATATCTCAAATGCGGAAGACAGGCAGGCTCTTCATGACTGCATAGCCTCAGATTTCAAGGACCTTAACGTGCTTGTAAACAACGCAGGCATACAGCGCAGGATAGATTTTACGAAAGGCGTAGAAGACCTGCTTCATACTGATGACGAAATCGAGATAAATCTGAAATCCCAGATATACCTCACTGCGCTTTTCATACCTTTGCTTTCAGAAAGGAAAGAGGCGGCAATAATAAACGTGTCGTCTGGACTTGGGATAGTTCCTCTTGCAGTATTCCCAATATACTCGGCAACCAAGGCAGCAGTGCACTCCCTCACAATGTCCCTGAGGCACCAGCTTAAAACGACGACAATACGGGTGTTTGAAGTCATCCCGCCGACGGTACATGACACTGGGCTAAAAGGCATGCCTATGGAGAAGACCAAGTGGAGCATATCCTCTGCAGAGATGGCTGACGTCGTAATAAGCGGACTAAAGGCAGACCGATACGAGATAGCTGCTGGAGGCAGTGCACTCTGGGCATCTGCATCAAGGGCGGATCTTGACAGATATTTCGACGACATAAATGGCCGCTGAATTATAGCGCAGCACCTTCGAAAACCGCAAACTGTAGATAACCTTTAAATAGATGCCGTGAGAGAATATACTGCGACCCCCTTTTTGGGATACAGGGTTGGGTGAAACTAGATGGGAATGGAAGAGCTAGTCGTAGGCGAGACATACGACATGAGAATTGCAGCAAAAGATCCCCGAGGCGAAGGCATCGGGAAGATCAACGACGTAGTTGTGTTCGTTAGGAACGCAAAGTCAAGGTTAGGAAAGACCTACAAGGTGCGCATAACAAACTTGCATGAGACGTTTGCATACGCCGAGCCGATAGACAACAGCAAGCCTTTTATAGGTAATGGTAGTTTAATACTGTGAAAGCCATTCCAGTTTTTATTTTAACTCTCTTGATTTTGGGTATTATCTATGGTAGATAGAGAATTCTATGAAGCTGTAAAGAAGGGAACAACGACTATCGGCATAGTCTGTAGCGACGGTGTCGCCATGGGCTCCGACTCTAGGGCCACTATGGATACCTTTATATCCAGTACCGAGGCCGTTAAGATACACCGGATCAACGAAGGATTGGCAATGACCATAGCAGGCGGAGTAGGCGATGCGGAGTATCTTGTCAAGCTTATCAAGATGCAGGACGAGATGTACGGCATGGAGGAGAAGAGGAACCTCACTCCGACCTCCGCAACATCTCTGCTGTCCATAGTGCTGCAGGAGAATAAGATGTTTCCGTTCCTGGTGCAGCTTGTGCTTGGCGGCATAAACAAGAATGCCTATGAAATATACAACATAGATCCAGTGGGTGGCTATACCAAGGAATCAAAGTTCACCGCTACTGGTAGCGGTTCACTGACAGCGCTTGGGTACATAGAGGGCATATACGACCCTGCTCTGACTGTGCAGGAGGCAGCAAAGCATATAGCAAAGGCGCTAAAGATAGCTATGAAGAGGGACTCTGCTACAGGCGACAGCACCCGCATAGTCACCATAACAAAGAAAGGCTACAAAGAGTATACGAAGGACGAGATGGAGAAGTTTGCCAGATAATTCTTAGAAGGCAGACAAACTTTGGTTGGAATTACGGTTGCTAGAATACATTTTGTGATGTAAGTGATTGAAGAGGAGTATAACAAAGAGATCCTTGATAAGGTGAAGGGTCTCATACCAAGCGATGCAGGCACCTCAACTGTGGAATTCGAGGGTCCAGATGTTGCCATATATGTGGACAACATCTCCGCAATATATCGTGACGAATCTATAATCAAGGGCATATCCGCTGCGGTAAAAAAGAGGCTGATAGTGCGCAGCAACCAGTCAAAACTCATGGATGCCGAGGCAGCTGCCGAGAAGATAAGGGCGCTGCTTCCTGCCGATGCCGGAGTGCAGCCTGAGGGAATAAGGTTTGTGCCGGAGTTCAGCGAGGTATACATAGAAGCTCTCAAGCCTGGTCTTGTGATAGGCAAGGGCGGATCGACTCTGATGCAGATAATAAGGGAGACAAACTGGATGCCAAGGGTGCTTCGGCAGCCTACCATGAACAGCGATGTCATCAAAGGGGTAAGACAGCTCATATTCAAGGAGAGCGCTTTCAGGAAGAAGTTTCTTGGCAGCCTTGGCAAGAAGATCAATAGCACTGGGCACAAAAGTGAGTGGATAAAGGCCACTGCGCTTGGCGGATTCAAGGAAGTCGGCAGGAGCAGCCTGCTGATAGAGACCAACCACTCAAAGGTACTGATAGACTGCGGCATAAGCCCGGAACCAGGATCGAAAGGGGCCGAGGCAAATTCCAACGGCGAGAACAAGGCCTATCCATACTTGGATAGCATGAACATAACTATAAACGACCTTGATGCAGTCATACTTACTCATGCCCACATGGACCACTCTGGATTCATACCATACCTATACAAATTTGGGTATAATGGCCCGGTATACTGCACTCCTCCTACAAGGGATCTGGTGGCCTTGCTTCACTACGACTACACGAAGCTTGTGATGAGGTCCGGCGGCACGCCTCTGTACGGCGAGAAGGACATACGTACAATGCTAACACATATGGTCACAAGGGACTACGGCGAAGTCACAAACGTCACTGATGAGATAAAGCTTACTTACCATAATGCAGGCCACATACTCGGCAGCGGCACTGTGCACCTCCACATAGGCGAGGGCATGTACAACATAGTCAGCACAGGCGACATGAAGTATGGCTTCAACAGGCTGCTGGACGAGGCCGATACAAGGTATCCGAGAATCGATGCCCTGTTCATAGAGAGCACCTATGGCGGCCCTAATGACATAACTGTCAACAGGAAGCAGGCAGAGATTGAGCTCATGGAGAACATAAAGAGGGTAGTGCAGGGCGGAGGCAAGGTCCTCATACCGCTCTTCTCAGTAGGCAGGAGCCAGGAGCTCCAGCTTACGCTCGAGAGTTACATAACCAACAATCCGCAGTACAAGCTGGAGTGCCCCATATACCTGGACGGGATGATACTCGAGGCCAGCGCAATACATACTGCATATCCTGAGTATCTTCGCATGGGCGTGCAGCAGCGCATACTGAGCAACAATTCCCCGTTCGAGAGCGAGATATTCGAAGTGGCCAAGGGGGAGCGCAGCGAGATACTTGACAAAGGCCCCTCAGTGATACTTGCCAGCGGCGGCATGCTTAACGGGGGTGTAAGCCTGGAATACTTCAAGGCCATGGCAGAGGATCCCAAGAACATGGTGATATTCGTCGGATACAACAGCTCAGGGTCGCTTGGTAGGAGGGTGCAGAACAAGCTCAGCGAAGTTGCTCTGCCAGGCGAGGATGGAAAGCTGCAGCAGATAAAGATAAACGCGCAGATCAAGACAGTGGAAGGATTCTCAGGCCACAGTGACAGGAGGCAGATAGTTGATTTTGTAAGGAACCTAAGGCCCTCGCCGCGCAAGATATTTACTATGCACGGCGAAGAATCCAAATGCGAGGACTTGGCAAGGGCCCTTGGAAACATGATGCACGTGGAATCCAGGTCACCCATGGATCTTGACACGATGAGGTTCAAGTGAGCGCGCAAGCGCATCTGCAACATTCCACGTTCTTGCTGGCGCGCAAAACCGAGTAATAATAAACTATTTATATGTATGCCGAGAAATTTTTCCTGCGTAGTAACATGGTTGCAAAAAAAGTAGGACCAGCGAATTCCAGCCCTACAATGCCGATCAAACTGCACATCAATCATCATGTGCGCCTTGCCGGCGTATTTACCATGCTTCTCATTGTCGCAGCGCTCTCAGGAAATGTTAATGCAAGCCTAGTCTATTACGCAAATACGTGCACTGCAACAGGATCTACCAGTGCATCCTGCACCCTGCCTGCAGTGATCTCTCCGGGTGATTTCTGCTGGGGAGGAGATGGAAATGGCGTCCTCAATACCCCATCATGGCCTGTGCTTGGGTCCTCCGGTCCAGGACAGTATGCAGAGGTAAGCAACACTTACAGCTCATCAACCTGCAACGATTCATCATCAAAATCTTCCATAGTTATAGCAGGCCTTGAAGTGAATGCTATCGGCGGCTCCCCCATACTCAACGCAGTCGCAGCTGGAGCTACGTCTGCATACGCTCCTGTCTATTCTTATTACTACTCGACAAATGGGATAGCCTCAGGTCAGCCTGCAGCCGTAGCACTCATGGTTTCCTGCGGTTTTTACGAATGCAGCTCCATAACCTGGCCCAGCGGATGCACACAGCAATTCCTTCAATCCGGCATAGATGGTTTCGAGTCAATTGCACTGGCCCTATGCAACCAGGTAGGCCAGACAACATACAACGCCAACATACTACTAAGCGGAGCAGGCAGTGTAGCAGTTGCAAGCGCAGTGTATTCCGGTGGCCAGTGGCAGCTTTCAGAGGCTCCTCTAAGCACTTTGCCTGGGCTTCCATACCAGCTGGATGCAGGCCAGCAGATATCATTCACAGCACAGGTTACTGGCGGAGCGCCTCCGTATACCTACCAATATCTGCTTACAAATACAGTGACCGGCAATGTAATACTATCGCAGCGATATACTGGCATATCATCCCTGACCAATACGCTGGCATGGGACATTCCACTTGCATATGCAGGAAATACCATAGAAGCAAATGTCATAATCACCGATGCGGATTCGGCAACGGCAAACAGCATCTATACAGGAACGTTAACCATAAATCCACCAATGACTGCGCCCATCCTAACACCGTCAAATCCAGCGATAGATAGCGGGCAGCCTATAGCTTTTTCGGCTTCGTGGTCAGGCGGCACACCTGTCTACGGTGCGTCACTATATTCCTCGCCAACGGATAACTGCAACCAGCAGTCGGCTCTAGTGCAGCAGCAGATTGGCCTAACCTCCCCATCAGCAACATTCGCCGCAATATACCCAAGCGCTAACACCAACTACTGTGTCTATGTAACTGACAATGCGCTGGATCCTTCAGCAGCCGCCTCGATAACCGGCAACTTCAGCATTCCCTTCGGCATAGCGTTTTCTCCTTCCGGCACATACGCATACGTTAACAACTACTTCTCAAATGATGTGGCTATCATCGACACGGCCACTAACACAGTGACAGGTTCAATTACATCCGGGATAACTAATCCCTTCAGCGTAGCCTTCTCCCCATCAGGCACCTACGCCTACATAGGCACAGCTACCAGCGATGTGCTAATTGTCAATACTGCCACAAACGCAGTAATAAGCTCAATCAGCGCAGGGCTAGACAGCCCACGCGGCATAGCCTTCTCGCCATCAGGCACATATGCATATATTGCCAATACAGGAGCCAACAACGTGGTAATAGTAAACACTGCAGCTAATTCGGTGTCAGGGGCAATAACTTCGGGTTTTTACTTCAATGTTGGCGTAGCGATAAATCCATCAGGCACAGAAGCCTATGTTCCTAATGGCTATGCGAACAATGTTGTAATAATCAATACGGCTACCAACACCATAACAGGCTCCCTAACCTCGGGCTTTAGCTTCCCCCCAGGCGCCGCATTCTCCCCGTCTGGTACCTATGCCTATGTGCTAAACGATAATACAAACAATATGCTCATAATCAATACTGCAACAAATACGATAGCGGATTCAATAACCTCCGGACTCAACAATCCAAAGCAAGTTGCATTCTCCCCGTCTGGTACCTATGCCTATGTGACCAACTACGATGCAGACAACGTGCTTGTAATCAATACCGGTGCAAACATAGCAAACAGCATCAACAGTGCCTTAAGCATAGACTCACCACTCTCATCCGTGTCCGTCTCCGCATCAAATTCCATAGTCGATGCAGGCCAGTATGTAACTATAACTCCAACCATAACCGGTGGTGTAAGCCCGTACTCTGCGAATTTTATAATATCCAACCAGATAACAGGCACTGTAATAAACTCCATTGTTGAAACCTCCACATCTCCATCTGCCACCTTTTACCTGCCCTCGTGGATGCTTGGAAATACGGTCCAGGCAAACGCTGTCATAACAGACAGCTCGCCGACCAACGAGATGCTGGCATCATCCCCTATAGCACTCAGCCTGGGTTCAACGCCAAATGTTGCAATATCCCCATCATCCCAGCAGACTATATGGGTTCCAGGGTCATCGTCCACCTTCCCTGCAGTCTTCACTGCCTATGCAACAGGCGGCACCCCGCCATATACTTACAACTTCATCGTATACGACAGTTTTACAGGGCGGCAGTCCGGCAACTATTTTTCATCATCAAACAGCTTTACTTTCCATGCGCCTGTAGGCAGCATAGTATATTCCCAGGTTACTGCAACCGACAGCTCGACTGCAAGGTATGTTGCTTATTCATCTCCATCCGGAAATGTTACGTCCACCTCAGCAGGATGCAACCAGGCGGTATGCGGCTCAGCTGGCTCAGGGGTGCACAGCGGTTTACCCACCACTACAATCCTCCCCACTCAGTCTACAAATTCGACAACTATGCCTACAACAACCATATCGGGCCCTACGGTTGTCTCATCCGCTGCGTCCAATTCCTCAATAAGCTACAACTCCACGATATCCCGTTCAACACCTTATCTTATAAGCCTCACCAGTTCAGGCACAACGCTCTTAATCAGTTCGCTATCAAAGGCAGCAGAAGGATTCCATATCTCGATTACAAACATTACTTCCAAGGCGCCCATGCCCCCGTCAAGCAGCAAACTCGTGCTGGGTCTTAATATCAGCATTGTGCCTGCATACAATCTGAGCATAACAGAAACAACAAAGTACAATTGCTCAATACCTGCTCAGGACATTTCCGTATATATGCTAAAGAATGGCAATTGGAGCACAATCTCAAACACAATTTTAGACGAGAAGGCATGCACCGTCACATTCGCGGTGCCCACAGAGCCAACAATCGAGATACTCTCAAACTACAGCGGTGGCGGCGTGCCTGCAGCTAACTCTACTGCTTCAACAACAGCCTCCACCCAGACTACAACTATCAAGGCCACACGGACGCAGTCTAACTCTGGCATCGGAACCTTCGCCATTGGCGTAGCCACTGCAATAATAATAGCGCTGATTGCAGCGTACCTTGCGAGGAAGAGAGGCAAGTGACATCAGCACAGCACACATTTGCTTATGCCATGGTGCACATCGCACTACATCCTGAGCAGGCTGGAGTATATGTTCAGATAGTAGCCAGAAAGGAATGCAACTATCTCTTTACTTCTCTTATCGTATACGACCGGATATACTGCACCATCATATTCCACTGCCCATATGCTCCTGTTGCTTGATAGTGCTTCTAGAAAATGCGCCCTGCCACTGTTTCTGTGTATATTGTCAAGAAACTCTAGCCTTACCGCACGCGTGTATTCCAGTCCACGTATATCATATGCTGTTTTCTGCGCATTCCTTATGTAATTACTCTTTACAGAAGAGTGCATGGTACTGATGATAGGCTTATGGTATAAATAATTTTACATTGTCGCGAGTGCCTTGAAAAATAGCATTGGCGTTAACATCAGAGCCAAACGTTCCGTCTTCTGAATTTCTCTTCCGATTTCCCTATTGCGCCCTGTGTTACCGCACTTATTATCTTACAGCCCACCTATATAAATCTTCCTAACAACCATAAAACCACAAGCTAACCGGAATCTACTGCATTTTAGCGCAATGGTTTTATAACCCACTGCCTCTTAATCCCTAGTGCTGCTGGTGAGTCTATACCTGAAAAAAGCGCCAAACAAGATCCATGCCAGGATACTATACTAGTCATGGATTTCGGCGGACAGTACTGCCATCTGATAGCCCGCAGGGTGAGGGAAAACGGCGTGTACTCGGAGATAGTTGCCAACGACATCACTGCAGGGGATCTGGAAGGCCTCAAATCAAGGCTTAACGTACGCGGGCTGATACTCTCGGGAGGCCCATCCAGCATATACGAGGATGGTGCCCCTAAGATGGACAGGCAGATAGTTGACAGTGGCATACCTATACTTGGCATATGCTACGGCCACCAACTGCTCGCTAGCTATCTGGGCTGCAATGTCGTACGTGCGCACAAGCAGGAATACGGTTCGTCCTACGCCAACATAAAGCTCAGGGAGGGTGTATTAAAGGACATGTCTGCCAAGGAGGATATATGGATGAGCCACGGAGACACCGTGCTCAGCGTGCCAAACCACATCAAAGTCATGGCTACCACTGAAAACTGCCCAGTAGCGGCGTTCATGCACGAATCGCTTCCTATATTCGGGGTCCAGTGGCATCCCGAAGTCGTACATACCAAGCATGGCGACAAGATACTAAGCGCATTCATCTTCGATGTCTGCAAGTGCAGGCCTACGTGGAATGCACAGAAGACAGTTCCAAAGTATGTCGATGACATAAAGGCAGCTATAGGCGACAGCAAGGCGATAATAGCTCTCAGCGGAGGCGTGGACTCCAGCACCGCAGCGCTTCTTGCTTCAAGAGCCATCGGCAAGAACCTCACTGCAGTCTTCGTGGACAATGGTCTTATGAGAGAGGGCGAAGCTGCAAGCATAGCTGCAATGGCCAAGAATCTTAACATAAACCTGGTATCCGTGGATGCAAGCAAGGAATTTCTTGGCGCACTTAGCGGCGTGTCGGATCCTGAGCAAAAGAGAAAGATAATAGGAAGGGAGTTCATACGTACATTCGAGCGGGTCGCAAGCGGCATAAATGCCCAGTACCTGATACAAGGTACAATATACCCTGACAGGATCGAATCAGGACACTCGAAGAAATCAAGCGTGATAAAGACCCACCATAATGTTGGTGGGCTGCCGACAGAGATAAAGTTCAAGGGGATTGTCGAGCCCCTTAGGGACTTGTACAAAGACGAGGTGAGGAAGGTGGCAACGTCGCTGGGCATGCCTGAGGAGATGGTGCACAGGCAGCCGTTTCCAGGCCCCGGCCTTGCAGTGAGGGTGCTGGGCGATGTCACAGTTCACAAACTCGACATATTGAGAAAGGCAGACGCCATAGTAACCGCAGAGCTTTCAAAATCAGAGGCCAATAAAAGGCTATGGCAGTACTTTGCCGTCTTTCCAGGTATAAAAAGCACCGGAGTGAAGGGCGATTCCAGGGCATATGGTTATGTCATAACAATACGGGCCGTGGAAAGCAGGGAAGCCATGACTGCCAGTTTTGCAGAGCTTGACTGGCCTTTGCTAAGACGCATATCAACACTGATAACAAACCAAGTGCCCGAGATAGTGCGTGTTACTTACGATATAACTGACAAGCCGCCAGGCACAATAGAATGGGAGTAGGCCGCCTGGCATGCTGGGCATCATTCATTCCGAACAAGATATGCATAACTCCCACTAGGTAGGCGCATATTGATCATCCTGGCATAAACGCCCCTGGGCCATACCTTCCAACGCAGGCGCCACTGCCATCCATAGCGCTTAAAGCCCCATCTACTGTACAATTCTATTGATCTCTTATTATGGGCGTAAGTAGTGAGATAGATCTCCTTTCCTCTTGCGAATCCAAGTGCCAGTCCTAGAAGCCTTTTGCCTATCCCTTTCCCCTGCATCTTAGTATCCACATAAAAGCCGCTCAGCTTGAATCTTCCTCTCATATCTTTTATGGTTATTGATCCCACAAGCCTCCTCCTGTAGAATGCCAGAAGCGCAAGCTGTTCCTTGCTCTGAGCCAAGTTGGACCTTAAGTATTCCTGCGTATCTTCCGTAAGGAAGAGCTTCATTGAAAAATATTCCCTCCCAAGGCCTATGCCTTCATCTGCGTATGCGTCCTCGTATACTCTTTGCAGAAGGCGCGTATATGCCTTTATGTCGTCCTGGCTTGCTTTGCGTATGTTGACACTATGCGAAATATCTGCCTCGGCCATGTGCAAAACCGCTGCTACATAATCATTTCCTGCAGGGGTTCGTCTGGGAATCCTGACGGATCGAACATGACGTACTTCGTAGGTTTTATCATGTAGAAACGATGGGGGCGCTCCTTAGAATTGATCCTTTCCTCCACGCTGTGTCTTGAATATATCCTGGAGTAGATGCCAATGGCGAAATCTATATCTTCTTTGTTAGTCAGCATCTTTGCATCTCCCTCAAACTGTAGCCCCTTGGGCATGTCTTCGGGGTTCTGTGGGAGTGCTATTGCGCCTGCAACCTTGCCGTTGCTCTCAAGTTCCCGGGAGTGCCTCCTTCCAGTCCAGGAGAACCAGTATAGATTAAGGTCTGCATCAAAAGTAAACCACACACTGCAAACCCATGGCCTATTGGCAGATGACGTAGCTACCTGCATCAGCTTTGCCTGCTCCAGATACTCTATTACGGCCTGCCTAAGTTCGCGCATGATACCTCCACGATAGTCATATATTCAGTCTGAGGAATAAAAACCCTTGTTCATGAGCTGGAAAAGAGCCATCTCAACTCCCTGCGCCAGATGCGCTGTCTTGTCTACCTTGCCTTTGGACAGGAATTTTATCATTCCTGTCTCCTTGGTATTTGTCTGCGAGAGAATTTCGTCAAGCACGCAGCTTAGCTCCTCTCCCTTCCTGAGTCTATCCACTATCCTTGGCGGCACCTCAAATGAAGGGGCCATGCCAAATGCCATTCCCCCCTCGCTGTCGATTATGCACGCAGCGTCAACCTGAAACCATCTGGAATGCATGCTCACTATGCCGCCTTCTATGCCGACATAATACCTGCATGAGCCGTCTTTGTCAAGCTTCCTGAGCTCCTCTGCCCTATGCTGCGCGCCCTCGAATGTCTGCCCATTAACAGGCTGGCTAGGTACTGAGCTTGCTACACCAAGGCTTACTATATCTACTACCGGATACCGCTCCACGAACACACGCCTGACTGCCTCTATCTTTGCCCTGTTCGTAGAACCAACTGCTATCCGTACCATAATCTCAGCATAACTGGTTTGTAAACTGTACAAAGCATATTAATATGTAGTAGGCATTATATAGTGCTTGCCTTAGGTGATATTGTGGGCCTTAAGACACAAGCATATGCTGTAGCCGGTCTTCTAGTTGTTACAGGTCTAGCTGCCATATACTATTCAAGCCATAATGGTACTGCCGGCTCGGCTCCACTAGCAACTTCCCAAGCCACTTCAGCAGCTCCAACTGCATATTCAAGGCCAAATTCATCAGCCACATTGTTTTCCAGTACCCCTTATTATCCATATTCTTACCTGATCTCAAGCCAGCCGCTCTCGCAGCAAGCAAAGTCAGCGCTCAGCGGGTTCAACATGACCACCAATTTGCTCGCCAACGGCACAAGCAAGGTAACGATAATGCTAAAGGGTACAACTCAGAGCGAGACCATAATGCTAAAGCCTGGTTATAGTCTATACATAATAGAGGCTACTCTTGGGGACGACGGCTACAGTTTTGACGCCTCCCTCGGGGACGACGGTTTTGTAGTGGTTAATCAGTCGGGGTACGTTGTCTGACATGGTGCTGGTGTAGATGAAGCTACTGGGCCAACCTGTTGCGGGCATGTATGTATGGGCAATAGCGCTACTCTGTGCCATGGCATTCATATCAAGCTACTCAATGCATATGGTGCCTTTGGATCTGCTAGTATCTGTAACAACATGCACCATCTCAGATATCCTGATCACGAAGTTTTATTTCAGGCGAAAGTTAAGGGTACCTTTCTCAGGCATTATAACAGGTATCATACTGGGCTCGGTTGCGGCTACTACAACGCCTCTTACCGCAATAATCCTGGCTTGCGTGGTAGCCATAGGATCCAAGGCATTCATACGTATAAAAAGCGTGAACGTGTTCAATCCAGCGGCACTTGGGCTTCTTGTGGCCATACTTCTGTTTTCCACAAGCGACGAATGGTGGGCATCTAGTGCATACAACCTGGCAGGCATCTTCATATCGATAACTCCTGTTATGTTGATACTGGCATACCTCTCAAAGAGGCTTACCTCGTCATTTTCGTTCGTCATAGCATCCATCCTTTTAAGCGTATTCTTATCTCCATCTTCGCTCAGCTTATCCGTGGCATCTGTCGATGCCATCATATTCAGCATCAACTTCTATCTGGCGTTTGTAATGATGGCAGATCCTAAAACCTCGCCTTCGGGCAGGCTCCAGCAGGCGGTCTTCGGCGCAAGTATTGCAATACTGCTGGTGGCGTTTGGGATTCTGAGGCTGCCATCTCCAACACTCACCGCCTTGCTTGTTGGCAACATCGGCTTCGCGCTCTCAAAGCGATACATCCGCACAAGGACCATTCGCGCTCCGTCTGTGGCATATGCCGTATCACCTAACCCTTAATGCATTAAGTATAACGGTTATGTCAAGCGCTTCCTGGATGACGGCTCCTACTGCTGGCTGTATGCTTCCGGATACCGCGGCTATTATCATTAGTATGACGCTGGCCCCAAGGCCAACATAAATGCTCTGTTTTGCTATCTTAACCATCCTCTTTCCTATCTTCACCGCATCAGTTATCTTGGTCACATCGTCAACCAGGAGCACAACATCTGCAGCTTCAGCTGATATCCCTGTTCCATGGGCTCCCATTGCAACTCCGACTGTGGCTGTTGCCAGCGCAGGAGCGTCATTTATCCCGTCACCAACCATGACTGTATTTGTCCTTTCTGTAGCCTCCTTTACTATGGCTACTTTATCATCAGGCAACAGTCCGGCTCTATAATCCGATATGCCAGCCTGATCTGCTATGACTTTGGCGTTTTTCTTATTGTCTCCAGTAAGCATGGTTATGCTTTCCATCCCAAGCTTTCCAAGCTCCGCCACCATCTGGGAAACTCCTTTCCTTAGCTGATCCTGCATGATGATCATGCCCTCAAGTCCTCCATTGACAAATACATATGTGCACAGCCTACCCTCTTCATTGGCTTTGTCTGCCAGGTCCTCGTATCCAACCGGGAACGGTTTTTTGTACACTTCTTCGTAAAGCCTCCTGGAGCCCACAAGCACGCTCTTGCCATCCAGTAAGCCTTCCACTCCAAGGGACGGATGCTCCATGAATCTTGATGGGGCATCGAGCTTCCTGAACTCTTGCCTTGCCTTTTTCACCACCGAACTGGCAAAAGGGTGGGCCGACAATTGCTCAAGACACGCACTCATGTACAAAAGATCCCTTTCTTTGTAGCTCCCCGTCGACATTATCCTGTCCACCGAAGGGGTGCCATACGTTATGGTGCCTGTCTTATCAAAAAACACGGCCTTAGCGTTTGCTATCTGCTCTATGGCTGCTCCACTCTTCACTATTATGCTCTCTCTTGCCGCCTTATTCACCCCTGCTATGACTGCGATAGGTACGGCTATTATAAGAGGGCACGGTGTAGCGACTACCAGAACGGATAGCACGGTTACTATATTTCCAGTGATGATATACCCAAGTCCTGCAAGTATCAGTGTTATCGGGGTGAAATAAACCGCATACTTATCCGCCAGCCTTTGTATGCCGGGCTTTTTGCTCTGCGCCTGCCTGACCATCTCGACTATCTTCTCATACTCGCTCTCAACGCTTACCTTGCTGGTTACCATCTCGAATGTGCCAGAGATATTCACGCTTCCGCTTAGGACTGTATCACCTTTCTTTTTTGTCTTAGGCACCGGCTCCCCAGTCAGGGCCGATTCGTCTACATATCCCTCCTCACTCATAACTGTTCCATCTACCGGGATCAGATCGCCGTGCCTTATGACTAGTACATCTCCAACACTCACTTTTCCTACATCTACTTCATCTATATGTCTTCCATTCTTGCGCCTTGCAATCTTCGGAGCACGGGCCATAAGCGCTTCCAGCGACGCCGAAGCCCTGCCAAAACCATAATGCTCCAGGGCTTCGCCGCCTGACTGCATTATGACTATTATTACCCCTGCAAAACTCTGGTCAAGGATTATAGCAACTATTATGGCAAGTGTGGCTATGATATCTGCAGTGAAGTTTCCCCCAATCACTTTCCTTGCTGTCTTCCAGATCAACGGCGCTCCGCAAGCAACAAGAGTGGCCAGCCATATCCAATTCGCATAAGTTGCATATCCAAGGGCAAAGGCCGATGCGCCAAGCAAGAGCAAGGTTCCCGAGATAAACGGTATGGGGTAGGATTTTATCAATTTGAGCATGCCAATCCCCTGCGCACACTTAAACCATCTCTCACGCAATTATTATACTCTCTGTCCAACCTGTCTATATTTCGGGCCGCAGCGCTACTACCCTAAGGCAAAAGCCCAAATCCTATAACCCTGTTATGCTGATCTGCCTGGCTTTTTATTCCTTTACTGCGATAAATATAACGGTGGCGGTATGGAAAATGAAGGAAAGGCAGCAACGTAGTTGGGCTGCTGTCTAGCTACGCAAAAGAAAAGGCAAATAGCGGCTGGCTGCAGGAATCCGCGAGCATTTTATTCACGCCTCCTAAAAAAACCGGTGCAAAGATGTCTTTATTCGGTTCTGAGCGCATGTGGTATGTGCGTCTAGTATTACTCGAAGAAGACCGGGACGCACTGGTAGCTACGCTGCAAAGACTTGGGATAATCGACCTTAGAAGAGGCGCCCTCAATCTCGATAGCGACTGCCCAAGGCCCTATGCTTCGTCCATATATGAGCTACTTGGCAAATTCGACGAAGCAGTAAAAGTTCTGCCTCAAAGGAAAGTGACGCCAGCCAAGTCGCTCACTGCCTGCCGCCTCCTCAAGGAAGCTGGCAGGGAGCTTGAAACTGTGAAAAAGGTAATGGATCTGGATGCGCGCAGAAAATTTCTGCTTGACCAAGAATTGTCTATTCGCCATTCCGATTACCTAGACCATCGCGCACTGCACAGAAACAGGAAGGAGCAGCTGAAAATATCCTCTGCCCTTAACTCCATGGGTGCAAAGCACTACGGATCCCTGGTGTCTCTAAGGGAGATGCTAGAGATTGAGCACGGGAGAGACGAAGCCGTAAGCATGCTAAAGACAACAGGCCACGCATGCGTGATGGAAGGATGGATCTCATCAAAGAGGTTCCTAGAGCTGGGCAATGCGGCTAATGCGGCCACTTCAGGAAGATGCAGTATCGAAAAAATTGCCGTACACGAGCTTCCGCCAACCTATCCGGGCGGCGGCCAGAACTCCTTTGCGAAGGCATTCAACCACGTAATAAACCTATACTCAGTTCCAAGAAGCGACGAGGCGAATCCGGCGTGGCTGTTTATGCTGTCATTTCCTATCCTATTCGGGCTCATGGTGGGGGACGTTGGATACGGCATGCTGTCCCTGGCCCTGGGACTACTTATCGCAAGGTATACTGGGGAGGATAGCATAGTTCACGATATGGCTGTAATATGGCAGCTTGCCGCTGCGTTCACAATACTCTTCGGAATCATAAATAATCAGTATCTTGGGTTTGAGCTGGGTCAGCACATCTCTCCGCTTCTGGGCGGATTCGATTGGAAGCATAACATAAGCACCGTGATAAGCATAGCTATTGCCATAGGCCTAGCGCAGCTTTCAGCAGGTCTAATAGTGGGGTTTATGAACAACTACCGCAAGAGAAGGTTCAGCATGGCGGTTTCAAAGCTTCTCCTTCTGTGCATGCTGCTCTCAGGAACTGCAGCAGTGGCCGGCATCATGTTCCACGCATTCTCAAGCGCCGTGTCAGCAGCCTCGGCAGCTGTGGCACTATCTTGCATAATACTTCTCTTTTCAGTAAAGCCAAGCCAGGGGGAGAGGATAATAGATCTCATACTCTATCCAGTAAGCTATATCCGGATAGTGGGGTTCGGGATAACAAGTGTTGTGATAGGCGGGGTTATAAACGACATGTTCGCACCGGACATAAGCGCAGGGGCAGGCATGTTTGCCATTTATCTTGCAATCTTCTGCATCCTGCATCTTCTCAACCTTGCCCTGAGCACCTTTGAAGGGGCAATACAGGGAGTCAGGCTCAACTTCGTGGAATTCTTTGACCAGTTCTATACTGGAGGCGGCACCATGTTCCGCCCATTCTACTACAAACGCGTGTATACTGGGGAAGTATGAACCCTGCATTTCTGCCATAACTGCCTATGGTGATAAGTTCCCGTTGGTGTGAGTCGAACACACAGCCTGTCGGTATCTACTTCCTGGCTAATGCCAGCAAGAACTTGCGAAACTACAGCCGACCGCTCTGCCATTGAGCTACAACGGGATTTAGATATATACACTGACGCTAAAGATTATATATACTGCTTAAGGCATATTTATAGATCGCGATGAGTTGTGATACTGCCTATGGCCTACAAGCACACCCAGAAGAAACAAGTTGTGGATGGCAAATCTGAAGTTTCATTCAAGAGGCCTGTGGGTGGCAGCCAGCCTGTGCACAGCCGTGCGTCATACCTGCCCATGTTCTACTTCATAGCAAAAGACCTGCTGAAGGATTTCTCCAGCCGCAAGAACTTCCCCGACGCTCTTGCAATAGCCTTTGCCATCATAAGCGTGGCCATAGCATTCCCCCTCTTCCCTCCAATAGTACTCATACCCCTTGTAATAGTGACATTCGTAATAACGCTTGTGCTGCCACTAGGCGGGCTAATGGCAATGCTGTTTGAGACCCTGCTAATGTTCATCTACCAGGCTCCCCTGTTCGCCTGGATCTTCACGCTGTTCATCAGCATATCCCTGATACTTGGATACAGGCACTACCGTACAATAACATTCATATATGTAATGATAATGCTGCCATTGTCGTATCTGGGCTCTCTGCTAGAGATACCTGTCTTCATAATAGGCGTGCTTTTCATAGGCTACCGCAGATCCATAGTGTCTACCGCAGTGATACTGCTGATGGTGCCAATGCTGGCAGGGCTCACCGGAATCAGCATCAGCGCCCCAATCGTATACAACGCAACAATTGCCCACAGCTCTTTCCCATCCGGTTTAGCGCTTCAGTACCTCTCTCCATCCATGCCTGCTCCAACAGCATTGCAGTTTCCTCCTGGCATTGGCGCTGCTATGGGCAGGATGTTCAGCTTCAATGTAGCCGATCAGATCTTCGCTGCTTTTGGGATGGCTATCGCATCTGTTGCCTACAGCCTAGAGCTTACCCTGATACAACTCTTCGTATGGCTCATAACCGTGTTTGCAATGGTAAATTACGTGATAAAGAGCAGATCGGCGTTCAAGGGCGCAGAGGCCAGTCTATACGGATTCGTAATACTTGCAGCGTATGCCGGCATGGCCCTGTTCAGCGGCTACCAGCCAAATCTGCTGTCGATGATAAGTTTCCCGCTAGCAACCATTGTGGTGTTCGCGCTCGAAAGCTCCAACATCGAAGTAGCCAGGGCGCTTGACGTGATGAAGCGCGACTTTCTGGGAAAGTTCGGCGAGGCATTCGAGGACATCACAAGTGGCAGTAGGGAGACCCTCGACGATGTGGCAAATTACGACCAGACCAAAAAGGAGCTGCGTGAGGCCATACTTGCCCCTATAGAGCACAGGGAGATAGCTGGAGCTTACAACGTCAAGCCAGCCAAGGGCATACTCATGTTCGGTCCTCCAGGGACAGGAAAGACCCTGATGATGCGTGCCATAGCAAACGAGATACGCGCCAGATTTTTTTACGTAAAGACATCATCGCTAATATCCCCTTTTCAGGGGGAGAGTGCGCAGGCGCTATCAAAGGTCTTTGAGACAGCACGCAAGCACACTCCTGCCGTGCTATTCTTCGACGAGATCGATGGCATAGCTTCCAAGCGGGAAGCACAGGAAAGCGACATAAGCCGGCAGGTATTGACTACGCTGCTAAGTGAGATGGACGGGTTCCAGAGGGTAGACGGGGTGGTCATCGTCGGTTCGACCAACTCTCCACAGCTTCTCGACGAAAGCATAATGAGGCCAGGAAGATTCGATAAAATAATGTACATGCAGCTGCCGGACAGGTCCGGAAGGGCAAAAATATTCGAGCACCATATGGGCCGCTTCCCTGCGGACGACAGCCTGGATTACCAGAAGCTGGCAGGCGTCACCAGCCGGTACAGCGGCGCAGATATAAAGAATGTATGCGATGAGGCTGCAAGGCAGGTTGCTGAGGAGGCGATACGGCAGCACAAGGTTCTCAAGATAACGCTGCAGGACATGCTGGATGTCATAAATGTCACGAAACCATCCACGTCGCTGGCTTCCATAGACAAGTACAACCAGTTCAAGACGGACTACGAGCGCCGCGCCCACCCTGAGAGGTTCGCTGAGAACGAGGATACGGTGCGCGTATCGGACGTGGTCGGTCTGGAGAAGGCCAAGAAAGCACTCTACGAAGCCATAGAAATACCAATATTGCACCCAAATCTCATGAAGAAATATGACGTAAAGGATATACGCGGCATACTCCTGTTCGGTCCTCCAGGAACAGGAAAGACCATGCTAATAAGGGCAGTGGCAAACGAGCTTGACGGCGTAAAACTCATAACGCTCTCTGGGGCCGAGATATCCAAGAATGGGTTCGAGAATGCGCTAGCGACTATACGCGAGGCGTTCAACAGGGCCAGGGAGAATGCGCCATGCATAATATTCATAGACGAGATAGATGCGCTGCTGCCCAGCAGGAGCGACTCCGGCCAGCTCTACATCCAGATAACAAGCGAGTTCCTGCAGGAGCTGGATGGCATGAAGGATGCAAGCGGCATAGTCATGGTGGGCGCAACCAACAGGCCAGACATGCTTGATACGGCGATAATAAGGCCAGGAAGGGTAGACAAATTCATATTCGTGCCTCCTCCAGGAAGCCAGGACAGGGCCAGCATATTCCGCGAGAACCTCAAGAAGGTGCCTCTTGACGGCGACATGGACTTCGAGAGGCTCGCCTCACAGACAGAAGGGTACACTGGTGCCGATATCGCCAACATTTGCAGGGAAGCGAAGATGGGGGCGCTTGAGGCCGACCTTTCCTCATCGAAGGAGAAGAGGATAACGATGGACGACATGCTTGAGATAATACATGCGATAAAGCCTTCAGCGCCATCCAATACTATGGGAAGCTATATGAGCTTCATCTCTCTATATGGTGGTAGATGATGCTGGTACTTCTCGCACTCATACTGGTCCCTTTCGCAGCAGCAGCCGCGGTGCTGGTAATCGATAGCAAGCACGCCCACTCCATAGCCCTTGCGGCTTCTGCGATAACATTTGCACTCACGCTGATATCGATTGCGGCTTCGTACGAATACGGCATCGGCTCTCTGTCGCTGAGCTTTGGCTACATTCCGCAGCTAAACCTGGATTTCAGCCTCTACGCGACTGCCCCAACGCTCGTACTGATGCTGATGGCTTCTATTGTATTCCTTGCCGCTTCTATTGTCGGCAAATACTTCATGGGTGAGAGGCAGAGGATATACAATTTCATATTCCTCATAGCAGAGGCGTCATCTCTTGGCGTGTTTGCCGCATCAAACCTCTTCATACTGTACATATTCTGGGAGCTTGCTGAAGTAGTGATGTTCTTCATAATATTCATGTACGGCGGATATAACCGGAGGTATGCCGGCATAAAGTTCATAATATACTCGGCAATATCAAGTCTGCTGCTGCTCATAGGGATAATGCTGCTGTATAGCTCCACCGTTCCCCATACCTTTAGCATAAGCGCAATAATAGCTTCATCTGCCAGCATAAGCGCCCGTACCCAGCTGCTTGTTATGCTGCTATTCATCGTGTCTTTCATGATAAAGATGCCAGTCTTCCCCCTGCATACCTGGCTGCCTGACGCTCATACTGAGGCGCCAACTACAGGAAGCATGATACTTGCAGGAGTTCTGCTAAAGTTCGGAGGCTACCTGCTGCTGCTCACCTATCTGATGCTGCCAATAGCCTCGCATTATGCACCATACCTGCTTCTCATTTTCCTGTTCTCTGCAATATATTCTGGTATAGTGTGCCTTGTGCAATCAAATGTCAAGAGGCTTATAGCATACACCAGCATAGTTGACATGGGCATCGTAGGCGTCGGCCTTAGCGCGCTAAATTCAGTTGGCACAACAGGCGCCGTATATTTCATGCTCAGCCATGGCCTTGCGATATCACTGCTCTTTCTCGTTGCAGGTACCCTTGACGAGTTATACGGCACCCTGGAGATCAGCAAGATAAAAGGCGTGATCAAGAACTTCGCCGGGCTCTCTTATCTGTTCATAATAGGCGTGTTCGGGGCCATAGGCCTGCCTCTAACTGCAGCATTCATAGCAGACATACTCGTATTCATAGGCGCAGCAATTGCATTCGGAGTGACTGGCATAGTGCCTCTTGCAGGAATATTCCTCATGGGCGCGGCGCTTTTCTGGGTAATAGAGAGGATGTTCATAAACTCGTCGGAAGCCACTGAGCCGTACCGTACGCTCTCGACTGACGTCATGGTTTCCGGAATGCTGCTACTATGCTCATCCATAGCACTGGGACTGCTTCCATTTCTTGTCCTTTCGCTATAGCCTATACTCCCAGCACAAGGAGCATAACAGTAAGCGCCGCTGATACCGTGAAATTATCATCTACTCCAAGGTCCATGCTCTCTACAAGGGCAGCCACTGCTGCTACGACTACTGCATACGGGCCTACGAGCATGTATGCTATTGCCGCTGCAGCTGCGAAATAAGCCACCGCACCCTCCACGCTCTTGCTTTTATTGTACGGCAGCTTGTGCCTGCCCGTCCTTATGCCAACAATGGTGGCTAGCGGATCTCCTATGAATATGGCGAAGAATACCACCAGTATGCCTGTGATCCCAAGAAATGATGCGGGCAGAAGGGAGCCAAGCGCAAGCCACATGGCGCCCCTACCCAGTGAGGATCCATTGCGCTCCAGCCTGTAGAAGAATCCCGAGCGCCCTTTTTTGCCGTATATCTCTGCTATGCTTATTATGAATATGCCGCCTAGGACTATGACCAACAGGAGCGTTATGGCAAGAGGGGTGCTGGCAAAAAAGAATACAGATATCAGCGCTATGCCTGCGCATATGTGGAATACATCCCTCTCTATCTCGACTTTCCTGTTGACAACCCTGCTCCTGCTTTCCTTGAGGTTGGATATGCCGCTGAGAAGTCCGATGAGAAGCGCCTGTGCAATGGGCTCAAGACCAACCCAGTGTATCAGAGCTATGTAAAGAAGGCTTAGCACTACGTAAGCATTCCTTCCCACCGGCCTGCGCTCCGAAAGCAGACCATTGAAAGTAACTATGCCTATTTCAAGAGCGGCGATAACTACGCCTGGCTCTCTCTCCAGATAGAACAGCACAGCGCCTGCGGCCATTGCAGCCAAGACAGGCACCACATCCTTCTTCTTGAATTTCGATATCCTTATTGCAGATATAACGACAAGGGATGCACATAGGATAACTGTTGCATAAAGCCATATGCCTGCCTGGAATCCTATCATACTAATGCAGCTATATCGCGTATATTATCCATGCCGCAATTATATATGCGGCCACTATTACCAGCGGCACCGCCCTCTTTCCCGTCCTTATTATGTCCATGCCGACTTTATTGAGCAGTTCCTCTGAACCCTTTCCCCACACTCTAAAATTATCGACGCTTACCATCTTCCTCGAGAAACTGGCAGGGCCCATATCATTTAGCGCTTTTTCCACCATTGAATCTATTGCAGGCAGCACCGCTCCGGCTCTTGTATGCCTGCCCAGCGCGTTCATTGCAGACCTGGCTATGGAATTCACGGCGTGAGTGTCGGTGCTGTATAGCTCAGAGTCTACTCCGAACTTATCCTTAAGGTGCTTTATGACCTCGCCTCTGAATCCTGGCAGCACGTTGTTGGCATCAATATACAGCATGCAGAACCTGCTTCTGCCAAATCCGAATATGCCCACGCTTGAATACCCCGGGCCGAGGTCCGGGTTAGGAGCCACTTTTGCGAGCCTAGCGCATGCTGCACCGAACTCCATCCTCGCCTTTCTGCCTTTCTGCGTAGCCTCCATTATAGCATTACGGTATTTTGCCACGTATTTGCTCTCCCTGTATATGCCCCTTAGCTCATCCTCTCCAGCGCTCTCAAATCTGGAGTTGTGTGCATCTATCAGGATGGTGCGCGATGCATTCCTGTCTGCAATGGCCTCAAATTCCAGCCCTACCTGCCTGTCTATGTCCTCAGTAACAAGCGGAGCCTTCGACAACGTGAGGATGTTGGTGTCGTTTATCTTTATGTTTATGGCCCTGCATGGCGCATCATCCCCTTTCCTTATGTACCCGTAAGCATCATGCGATCTGCCTGCGGCGCTTACACTGTTGCATATCTTCCTCGCCAGCATGCGCACATCCGAAGTGCTCATCGGATTGTCCTCTATGTTGACTGCTCCGTGTATTATGAATGGGCTTGCACCGAACTTTGACGCTATCATGCTGCCCATCTCGGCGGTGAATATGCTTCCTCCTACGTTGCCAAAAGGACCATAGTGTATGTCTGGGCGCACGAACACTGCCTTGAGCTTCCCACCAGTGTACAGCGACGCCAAATCGACATTGACCTTGCGCCTCACTCCTCCGTTGCCAAGCACCTTAGTATCCGAGGTTATATCATAGAGCCAGTGGCCTACCATTGTGCTAAACAGCTCCACACTGCTTACAGACAGGTTCTTTTTAGCAGGTCTGTCCAGAAGGTAAAGCACAGCATATCCCATAAGCAGGAACACGAACATGCCTGAATACAGTTTTATAAGCGCAGACTCCACTGGAACCACCAGCTTAAGCAGATAGCCACCGAACGGGAAGTATAGCACAAGGTTGAGTATGGGCTGTATCTCTGCGGTCAGTATGGCTATTCTCCTCTGCCCAACTGCCACCTTGTTGATTATGAACCAGTATCCGTATATGCTTGCATTGCCAAGCAATAATATGACATATGCAAGGACTCCGTTCGAGGTCACCGAATATGCTGCTGCGCCAGCCATTATGAAGACCGAATACGCCGCAGATACAGCTAGCACCGCGAATAGAGCATGCTTTACCTTCATGCCGCGCTTTATGAGCTTGAGTATGAGGACCGTAAGAAGAGCCGGAACGCTCACAACCAGTATCCCTGAACTCATGCCAAGCATGACGACACTGTATGGGTCTATTGCAAATCCGCGATGAGTTATGGCGCTTGCAACCGTACCTGCAAACATGCCTATGGTGATTATTATTGCAACCTGGACAACGCTGCTTGGGATTCTGAGCGTAAAGTAGTCAGAGTATTCTGTCAAGTTCCTCTTAGGCATTAGAACACTTTACCTGCCGAACCTTCTCGATCTCCTGTTGTACTCGGCCATGGCGCGCTGAAGGTCCGCCCTGGCAAAGTCGGGCCACAGTTTCCTAGAGAAGTAAAGCTCCGCGTAATTCAACTGCCATGGCATGAATCCCGAGAGCCTTCTCTCTCCCGATGTCCTTATAACAAAATCTATGTCTGGCACCTGGTAAGAAAGAAGGCAGTTCTTGAACGCCTCTGCGCTTGCATCATATCCACGACGCACAAGCCCAGCAAATTTCCTCGCGCCAAATAGTAGATCGTCCTTTCCGCCGTAGCCTATAAGCATGTTTATCACCCCTTCGCTGTTGTTCTCAGTCTTCTTCTCCACGCCATGGAGCGAGGCGACCAGGTCCTTTGGGAGTATGCTCCTGTTGGTTATCATGTTTACATGTATGCCAAGCTCCTCTAGCCTGCCAAGTATCTTCCTGTCTTTGCATGCGTGGCGGTATATGCTAAACAGTGCCTTCACCTCGTAAGGCGAGCGCTTCACATTCTCAGAGGAAAGGGCCCATACTGTCAAGTTGTTGACTCCATACTCCCTGCACCATTCGCTGAAATCTATAAACTTCTGGACACCCAGCTTGTATCCCTGCAGCACAGAGAGCCTGTGCATATTCGCCCATCTCCTGTTGCCGTCAGGTATGAGGGCGAGAGTCTTTGGTATTGAAGCAAACTGCATCAAAATCTCGTTGTATTTGGTACTTTATAATCTATTTAAAGCTATTCCTTTATATGCCTGAGCTTATTCTATCTGCATGCTTCTGGCAGCGCGTGCAGATGCGCGTTCTGCCTTCATGAACCCAGATATCTTCGACAGGTAATCCTGTGTCTCGTCAATTGCCATAAAATCCGATATGATGCACTTGTATGCGCTCCATGCATATCTCATGTCCATGAAGAGAATGAATGCGCGGTCTGTCTCGCCTCTTATCGCCCTGCCTGCAGCCTGCGCTGCCTTTACCACGCCAGGCACAAGGTATGCGTATTCGTTGCCCTTTCCGTTGAATTTCCTGTCGAAATAATCTATTTTTGCCCTGAGCTCAAGGTTTGGCCTCTCCAGCGGTATGCCGACTATTATTATGCCTTTTATGACATTATTGGCATAGTCTATGCCCTCGCTAAGGCTGCCTCCCATGACTGCGAATAGAAGGTTGTCCTCGCCCGCTTTGAACTCGCGTATCATCTGCTCTGTCTGGTAACTGCGCATGTCAGCAGCCTGCGCGAATTTCACCGGATAACGCATGTGGCGCCTTGTTGCGTTGAGTACGCCGAAACTTGGGAAGAATACTGCGACATTGCCGTGCACGTTATCCCTAACCGCCCCTATCCTGTCTGCTATCGCCTTATACTGCATAGCCGTCCTCTGCGAATATTTCGTGGAGACCCCCCTGTCGAGCAGGCAGAGCCTGTTGTCCCTGGGGAAGGGGCTAGGATATGACGCATGCAGCGCGTCCTTGAAGCCCAGCATCTGCTTATGCATCTCTATAGGCAGCATGGTGCCGCTCATGAAAACATTTGCATACGCCTCCCTGATGCCGGCCAAGGCTGCGGCAGGGTATAGGCACGATATGGAAAGCCTGATTCCCATCGGCTGCCTGGATACTATGATAACGTCAGAATCGCTGTGGGATGACAGCAGCCTTATGAATCTGGAGATATGCATCAGCGCGGATCTCTTGGCTCCCTTGTTGTTTATGTACTCCATGGCTGCCTTGTCAAGCTGCCCGCACAGCTTGTCAGCATCTGCCGACACCTCCTGCGGTATGTCGCTATTTTCCACGAACGCCTCGCCCATTGCGCTTCCCCTTATCTTAGACTCTGACAGGCTGTCGAGCATGTACAGCAGGTATCCAAGATCCATCGGGTGCTGTATCGAAGCAAGCTCGGCCTGCGCCCTCTTAATCGCGTTTGCAGTAAGCGACATGTTCATGTACGACGATGCTGTATTCATTATGTTGTGCGCCTCGTCCCAGATAACTACCGAGTCGCTCATCGCGTGCCCTATCTTTCTCATAAACGATTTCATAACCACCGGGTTTAGCACATGTGCATAGTCTGCTATTATGAAATTCGACTCTCTTGCTATCCTGGCAGATATCTCATACGCGCACACGCCCTCATCGAACGACTCCCTGAAGAGTGCGTTATGGCCTGCCATTGCGGCTTCATAGAGCTCCTCCTGCGGCTTTTGCGCCTCCTTGGAATTCTCATAGAATCTGCACCCTGCGCCTTTGATCAGCTTCTCGCAGGACATGTAGAACGCCTCGCCCTCCCTCATATTTACGTCTGGGTTTACGCACATATTCCTCTTGCCAACCATATCCACGTACGTTATCCCAAGCCCGAACTTCTTGCGCAGCCCGCACAGGACCTCAACGGCTATCCTGTGCTGCGAGTTCTTTGGCGTGAGGAAGAAGACCTGCTTACCATTCTCCATTGCGTACTTCAGGCACGATGATATTGAGGCATCGGTCTTGCCCACCCCAGTTGGAGCGTTTATGAAGATGCTTCTGCGCTGAGACAGCGCAGAGTATATGTCATGCATCATCCTGCCCTGGCTCTCCCTGGGCCTGTCGAACCTGAACATGAACTGAGGATCAGAAGCCTGCATGCATCTGTTACGCAGATGGTATTATTATTTGCTATGTGCCGTGCGGCATATCCGCGCTCTGGACGGGAGCTAGCCGTCCCTGCGCGTAGTGCGGCCTGCCTGCCGCGCCGTCAGGCACAGAAAGAACCGTTGCCATATACATAAGCCACCTCAAATCCGCCCTGCTCCTTGCAACCTTATAAAGGGCTACTGGTACTATAGACATATGCAAAACACCGAACAGCGCATATCCGAAGCAGAGCTAAAGGCGAGAGTGCGGGACATACCTGACTACCCTAAGAAGGGAATAATGTTCAGGGACATAACTCCCCTGCTAAAGGATCCTGGCGCATTTGCAGCATGCATAGACGAGCTTGCACGCAGGCTTGATGGCAAGAGATTCGACTACATAGCGGGCATAGAAGCAAGAGGCTTCATAATAGGATCGGCTCTTGCCCACAGAATGGGCAAAGGGTTCGTGCCCATACGCAAGAAGGGCAAGCTGCCGTACCAGAAGGTGAGCGCGCAGTACAGCCTTGAATACGGTACGGAAACCATAGAAATGCACAGCGACGCCATAGAGAAGGGAAGCAGCACTGTCATAGTCGATGATCTTCTCGCAACAGGCGGCACTGCAGCAGCCGCAGCATCGCTAGTGAGATCTGTAGGGGGCGACGTGGCAGCGTACGCATTCGTAATAGAGCTTGCCGGGCTAAAGGGGAGGCAGAAGCTGGGAAACAGGGAGGTAATAGCCCTGGCAAAATACTAAGTTCGTCGGATGCAGGTAGTCGGGATATGCCTTTATCTATGCAGGCTGATTGTTAGATTGGGGCTAAGATGAAGACCAAGATAATAGCAACATACGGCCCAAGCATTGCCCAAAGGGACGTGCTTTCAAAGATCCTAAAACACGTCGATGTTCTAAGGCTCAATTTCTCGCATCAGGATGAGAAAGCGGTGCAGGAGACCCTGGACAATATAACTTCCGTAGCAAAGTCGTCTGGCAAGGAGATTGCACTGATGGCAGACCTGCCCGGCCCAAAGATAAGGCTGGGCATGCTCAAAGAGCCGATAAAAGTGGCCAAGGGCGACATTCTAACGCTAAGGTACGGCAAACAGGCACAGGGCAAAGTGCCTCTTGACTTTGACATATGCCCTTATCTGAGGAAGGGATCCGTGCTGTACGTGGGGGACGGCTATCTCTCGCTTGAGGTCGAAAGGCTCCGTGAGGGAGACATAGTCTGCAGATCTACTGGAAACGGCATGCTATCTGCCCGAAAGGGCATAAGCATACGCAATGGTGAAGTCACGGCAGCCCCTCCAACAGAGCAGGACATCCGACTGGCCCGATTCGCCAAGGAAAACGGTTTTGACTACATAGCGATGTCTTTTGTGATGTCTGCACAGAACATACGCGAGATGCGCAGCAGGGTGGGAGACTGCTACATAATCTCAAAGATAGAGCGCGCCCAGGCGATGGCCAACATAGATGAGATAGCTCTGGAATCCGATGCGCTCATGGTGGCAAGGGGCGATCTTGCTTTTGAGGTCGGAGTCGAGATGGTTCCTACCATGCAGGCAAGGATTGTGCGCGCAGCTCTCAGGTTCCACAGGCCTGTCATAGTGGCCACGCAGATGCTGGTTAGTATGGTGAATAATCCAATGCCCACCCGCGCAGAGGTCAGCGACATATCTTCTGCCGTGCTTGGGGGCGCAGATTGCCTGATGCTAAGCGAGGAGACTGCGGTAGGCAAATATCCTGTTGAGGCGGTGCAGACCATGGCCACGACAGCAAGAAATGCCGAGGAGCAGGCAGCACAGGACGTGAGCTTCACCCCAACCAGCGCCCAGGAGGGAATAGCATACGCTGCCAAGGAACTGGCTGACAGCTACAATACGGATTGCATATTCGTCCCGACCGAGAGCGGGAGAACTGCAATGTCTCTATCTGCGATGAGGCCGAGATCCAGCATAATGGCCCTGAGCAGGCACGCTGGCGTGAGGAGAAAGCTCGCACTATACTACGGCGTGCGTGTGGGGGAGATAGGGGACTACGACTCCTCAGACCGCATGTTTGGGCTGGTTGCCGAGATAGCCAAGAGGAACGGAATCAAGAAATATATGGTGCTCTCTGGCACGCCGCACAAGATAGGCAGCACCGACACGCTTAAGTATTTTGGCAGCAACGGGTAGAGCATGTATTTCATACTTGTAACGGCAGCCTCGGTGCTGCATCTGCTTACCGGCACATACTCTACGATCAGTACATTCATAATCCGGTATGCTTACGCTGCAGTTATAGTGCTCATGGGCCTTGAGTCTGCCTCGCTGCCCATTCCAAGCGAGGTGGTGCTTCCTCTGATCGGCAGCTTTGCCGCAAAGAACCTTCTCAATCCATACGTCGCTTTTGTATGCACCATGATAGGCACAGTTATAGGGATAAGCGTGGATTATGCGATTGCATACTTTGTAGGGAAGGACGTGGTCTACAAACACCTTGGCGCCCTTCACATTAAAAAGGAGACGCTGGACTCGTTTGACAGGTGGTTTAGCGCTAATGGCGACTTTGCTGTGTTCGTCTCAAGGCTGCTGCCTGTGGTTAGGGGCCTTATAAGCTTCCCCGCCGGATTCGCTCAGATGCCCCTTAAAAAATTCTTTTTCTACTCTCTTGCAGGGTCTGCGATATGGAATGCGGCCCTCATAGCGTTCGGATACTATGCGCTGTCAGCGAGCAATGCCGATATCCTATTTGCCGCTATAGCCGCATTTGCTATAGTGTTATACCTGATATACCATGTAGCGCTTAAGAAGATAAAAGGAGCAGGCAGGCGTCCTCAGGAAGATTCCAGTATATAGTTCTTGACTATCTTTATTACCTGGTCAATGGCTCTTTTTATGTCGGCTTCAGTCTTGGCTCCGGTGCATATTATCTTCCCGTTCTTGAATAGCAGCAGTGCTGTCTTCGGCTCGTGTATCTTGCATATGGCGCCTGGAAACTGCTCAGGCTCGTAGTCAACGTCAGGCGAGGCCTTGGCAATGCCGTAGAGATCCAGCTCGACGCCCAGATCTGCGCTAGCTACTATGTTCTCTATCTTGAACTTAGGGTTAAGCTCAACTCTCTTTCCGGATCTCGTTCTCCCAACCTCTTTGGCCATGAAACTCACATTTAAAAATGAGCGGCATGGTATTTATATACCTTTATGTTCAGACTTATATGAATTCAATAGACTTAGAAGGCATGATTTTCATGGCACAGAGGTCGCACGGGCTCTTCGTAGGCAGGACAAGACAGTTGGCAAGGCATCACAAGCCAAGCAGGCTAGGCATAACAAAGCTGATAAAAAGCTTCGAGATCGGAGAGAGGGCCATGATAATGCCCACTGGCAACTTCAAGAATATACCTCATCCAAGGTACAAGGGCAGGATAGGTGTAGTGAAGGAGAGAAGAGGCGATGCGTACATGGTTGAGATCTGGACATCAAAATCAACGTCCCGCAAGCTCATAGTGCCGCAGATGTATCTGGTAAAGATAAGTAAGAACTCTTAAATACGTCCTCTTAGGATAATATATATCGCTTGCAAGGTTTATACATGAAGTCAGAACTTGAGAACAGGCTTATAGCCGTAGTGAGGGTGCGCGGCATTGCAGGAGTGCGCAAATCCATAAACGAGACGCTGTCCAGGATGAATTGCAGCAGGGTCAACAGTCTCTCCCTTATGTTTGGCACCAAGTCCAACATCGGCATGATAAAGAAGTGCAATGATTTCATAACATACGGTCCTGTTAGCGAACAGACAGTGGAGAAGGTTATTGCCAGCAAGCAGGTCAAGGTCAGCAAGGAGGACATCGGCGCAGTAATGGACGGCAAGAAGAGGGCAAGGGACGTGATGAACGTGCCGATAAGGCTAAAGCCTCCAAGGCACGGGTACGAGGGCATAAAGGAGGGATTCTCGAACGGCGGCGCGCTAGGGTACCGCGGCGAGAAGATAAACGAGCTTATATCTAGGATGATTTGAGGTCATATTCATGGTGCTAAGGCCAAAGAAGCGAAGCAGGAAGTTCCTCGGGGCGAGGAGATGGGGTGCAGGAAACATAAAGAATCGCAGAGGATCGGGCTCCAGGGGAGGAGTTGGCCGCGCAGGAAAGAAGCACAAGTTCACAAGGCTTGTCAAGTACGAGAAGGAAAGGGTCAGGAAGAAAGGCTTTGCTCCATGGAAACCGTCAAAATTAAGCGAAATAAATCTTGATTCGGTGTCTGACGCTGCTGCAGGCAGGCAGGAGCTTGAGCTGGCAGGATACAAAGTACTTGGCGGCGGGTCGATTTCACATCCGATAAAGATAAAAGCGAGCGCCTTCTCCAAGAAAGCCCAAGAGAAGATAAAGCAGGCAGGCGGGGAGGCAGTGCGCCTATAGTGCATTTGATGGAACATCTGAACATAGCGTTCTATACCGATTCCTATCTTCCGGCCATGGATGGCGTGGTCACCTCAATACTGAACTCAAAAGCAGAACTTGAACGCAGAGGGCATAACGTATATATCTTCGCAAGCTCGTATCCGCGCAACATCAAGAAATACTCGTCAAAGAAGGTATTTCTATATCCCGGAAGGGAATTCAAGCCATATCCGCAGTACAACGTCGCGCTGTTTCCTTATAACTCCGCATTCAAGCTAAACGAGCTTGGCATAGACATTGTGCATGCCCATACTCCAATGGTGATGGGCTTCTCGGCGCTTGTAGGCGCAAAGCTGTTTGGATATCCTCTTGTCAGCTCATTCCACACGATGGTCACAAACAAGCCCATAATGGATGCATACTATCCAAGGAACAGGCACCTCAAGAAGCTTGCAGCAACATACCTGATGAGGTACCTAAAATTCTTCTACAACAGCTCAGACAGTGTAATCGCTCCAACCCGCACCACGGCATCCATGCTGGGCAGGCACGGCATACGCAACGTGAACGTCGTGCCAAACAGCATAGACACAAAAATCATGAATCCAGGGGTTGACGGGGACAGGATCCGCGAGAAGCTGGGCATAAAGGGCAGGGAAAAGGTCGTGCTCTATCTGGGCAGGCTAAGCAAGGAGAAGAGGCTAGAGACACTGCTGTATGCAGCAAGGATACTAATGAAGAGGTCAGGCAACATAAGGCTCGTGATAGCCGGTACGGGCCCGTACGAGCGCCACTACATGGATCTTGCGAAAAGGCTTGGGATAATGGGCAACACGCTATTCACTGGATTCGTAGACAAGAGGCAGCTGGCAGGGATGTATGCCGCTGCCGACGTGTTCTGCCTGCCTTCGACATTCGAGACACAGGGCATAGTGCTCATAGAGGCGATGGCAGTAGGCACTCCTGTCGTCGGTGCAAACTATCTTGCGACAAAAGAGATGATAAAGGCCGGGGAGAACGGCGAAAAGTTCAGGCCCGGCGATTATACCGAGTGTGCCAGGAAAATAGAAAAGGTTTTAAATAATACGGAGCGTTATAAACACAGCGCCATAAAGACGGCAGAGGAGTTTTCAAAGGAGAAGGTGGCAGAAAGGCTGCTTGAAATTTATAACCTAGTCTTATCAAAGAAGGGGATTTACTGAGCGATAATATTGCTGATGCTGGAGCTGCGGAATCAAAAACGAAGCAGAGCGAGCATGTGGGGAAGGAACAGCAGGCCACAGCGCCACAGGATGCTGGCGCACGTCAGCGCCAGGGCGATTCCAAGGAAGACAAGCTGGGCGAGCTGCGCAAGGGCATAGACGAGGAACGCAAGAAGCGCATGGACATAATACGCGAGGTCAAGGCTGCAAGGAACAAACTGCAGTACAAGATCGCTGACAAGGCGGCAATGTCACAGCTGGCAGAGGCTAACAAGTCGCGCACAAAGAACATAGGCTACCTGCGCAGAAGGAAGGAGCAGCTTGAGTTCAGGATAGCGACTGAGGCATTCACCCTTGAGGCAGAGAAAGACCTGATACGCAAGAAGAGCGAAATAGAGCAGGAGCTTGAGGAAGCAATAAAGAGCTACAGGTTCAGGCGCAAGCTTGAGTACATAGACAAGGACATGGAGAACATAGGCAAGCGCATAACCGAGCTCGAGGTCAAGATAAAGGAATCGGACAAGAAGCTTGACGAATTATATTCGGGGCTAAGGGCCCTAACAGGGGAGGCCAGGAAGATTCACAAGACCGAAAGAAAACAAGGCTCGAGGGCGCAGCAGAGGCCGGCAGAGGTAAGCCTCGCCGACATAGCCATAATGAAGGACAAGAAAGGGGAGAAGAGCAGCGCTGCCGAGGTCGACGAGTCGGTGTTGAATTGAAACTAACGTTCTTCGGAGCTGCCCAGGAGGTCGGAAGGAGCTGCATAATGCTGGAGAGCGGGGATACGCGCATACTGCTGGATGCCGGCATTAAGCTTGGCAGGGAGATAGAATACCCTCTCATAACCGACGACATGCTTAAGGGGGTAGACGGCATAGTGACCAGCCACGCCCACCTTGACCACAGCGGCTACCTTGCGCACATATACTCTGCCGGGTACAAGGGCTTCACCTACACAACAAAGCCGACTTTCGAGTTAACCAACGTGCTCATAAGCGACTACATGCGCATATCAAGCCCAAGCAACGTCACAAAGGAGGGCCTTGCGCTGATGGCAAGGCAACACAGGCTCATGGAGTACCACAAGGAGTTCGGCATAAAGGGGCTTCGCTTAAAGCTCTTTCCCGCAGGCCACATACTCGGCAGCGCAATGATACACGTAAGCGACGCCAGGAACTCGCTGCTGTATACTGGCGACATGAACATGAGGACCACAAAGCTTCTAGACCCTGCATACACGGAGGACCTTAAGGCAGACACTCTCATAACTGAATCTACATACAGCGGCAGTCAGGATACTTTCCAGTCGGAGAAGAAATCCATAGAATCCATGGTGTCAAGCATAAATGAGACCATAAAGCAGGGCGGTACTGTCATAGTGCCCAGTTTTGGCGTCGGCAGGGCCCAGGAGGTGCTCCTCATACTGGACGACTACATGAAGTCAGGGCTCATACCGCGCGTCAAGATGTACATGGATGGCATGATAGGCAAGGCAATGCGCATACACAGGCACAATGTGATATACTGCAGGGACGAGCTTCAAAAAAGGATACTGATGAACGACGACGACCCGTTCAAGAGCGAGAATTTCTACAATGTGACAACAAGGCAGCAGCGCTCTAGAATAATGAACGGCCAGGAGCCAGCCATAGTCGTTACCACAAGCGGCATGCTCACGGGAGGCCCAGTGCTAAAATACATCGAGCACATGTCAAGGGACCAAAAGAACAAGCTGATACTCGTGGGATACCAGGGCGAGGGTACCCTCGGCAAACAGATACAGGACCATGCAAAGACTGTAAGCATAGACGGCAGGAAGGTCCAGATGAACCTGTCTGTCGAAACATATCACCTCTCAGCGCACGCTGACAGGCAGCAGCTTCTCTCTTTTGTCGGAAAGATACACGGGCTCGAGAGGGCATTCATAGTGCACGGCGAGCCGTCCAAGTCAAAATCTCTGCAGGAAGCTCTGAGCGAGAAGATCGAGGCGCACCATCCGCAGCTAGCCTCCGAGCACGCACTGTGAGGCAGCAGCACTGCAATGCTGCTACTTGACTATCCTGAAGTCCTCAAATTCGCCAATGGCATGCGAATCGTAGCTCTTCTCTATGTTCATAACCTGCACGCCATGCAATGTAGAGACGTCTATACTCCTTTCAAAGGCCTCAAGCGAATCCTTCTGCGCCTGCGCAACTATGAGCACGGAGCCATCCTGCTGGTTCTGCACCGTCCCCCTGATCCCATGCCTGAGCGCGCACGACTTCACGTAGGCCCTGTATCCCACTCCCTGCACCACTCCGTGCACCACGTATCTGGCAATCATCAAACCATCAAGAAGCTGCTGCATCGGCATATGTGCATAAAACGATAAATAACCTGGCGTATCATGCAGAAACCTGCTTTTTCCTGCGCACGTATACAACATGCTCGAATCGAGGATATTCCTTCCTGCCAGCCACATCCCATTCGCTTTCGTCGAACTGCGGGAAGAACGTGTCGCCTTCGTAGGCTTCACGTATGTACGAGATGCGCATGCAGTCAGCAATGTCAAGGGCCTCCCTGTATATCCTAGTGCCGCCGATAACGAAGACATCCTCTTTGTATTCGCGCGCCTTCTCAACCGCTTTGCCAAAAGTCCGGCACACATCCGCACCAGGAACCTGCGCAAGCGTCGTGCTAACTATTATATTGTGCCTGCGTGGCAGCGGCCTGCCGTATTCCTCGAAAACCTTTCTGCCCATTATGAGTGTGCCTCTTGCAATTATGCTCTCATAAAGCCTTGATTCTTCAGGGATGTGCCATGGTATCCTGCCATCTTTTGCAATGACCCTGCTCCATGTCATTGCAACCACAATGGTTATCAATTATCTACACCAGTCAAAGCCGCGCACGATCCTTTCAGCCGACATAGTCGTTATCCACATAGCACCATTTCCAGGATCGTGATGGAAACTCCGCCATCACGGGATGGCCAGTGCTCTTGAAGTGCTTTGTGGCATGCTTTCCAAGCGAGGAGTCGCAGCACCCTATGTGCCCGCATGCCAGGCATATCCTAAGCTGGATCCAATGGGTTCCGTCCCTGAGGCATTCCTCGCACCCCTGGGGCGTATTTGCCTCTATGCTCTCTTTTGCATCCTTAAGATGCGCACAGTTTGTCATTGATACGCCTTTTGTAATATGCGGGCACGACGGGATTTGAACCCGCAGCTTACGGCTCCGCAAGCCGCCGTGCTATCCAAGTTACACCACGTGCCCATACGTTGGTTTTTATATAGCTTTTCATTCATTTATAAACAACACAATATTAATACCGTGAGCTTATGTCAGAACTTAAAGGAAAAGTGTGTTCATCGTGCGGAAGGCTCAGCGTGCAGTACGTCGAGTTCAAGTGTCCAAACTGCCTTGATGAGAAGATAACCAGATGCTACGGCTGCAGGGAGAAGCATACGCGCTACAAGTGCCCAAAATGCGGTGCCGAGGGACCATGATGGGGAAGGTGGCTACCGTATTCAAGGTGTATTCTGACAACGCCGACATGGTGCTGCAGAGCATAAAGTCCATGGAGCCCAAGCCAAACAGTGTGCAGCTTGAGGAGATAGGGTTCGGAATAAAGGTCATCAAGGTCATGTTCATCCATGAGGACCAGGATGGCAGCACTGGTTACGAGGAGGCCCTAAGGAAGCTGCAGGAAGTCAAGGACGTCGAAGTGGATGAGGAAAGCCTTCTGTGATCTGTTGGCATAACTGCCAAACGGGCAGCAAGCGCCATGGCTATAACCACATCCATCTTTTACCTTCCCAAAAGCAGCGGCTCAAGTTCGTTCATAGAGTCTATGACTGCGTCAGGATGCGATGCCCTAAGCTCGCTTTCCGAAGCTATGCCAAGCCTAACCCCGCTCAGCACTCCTACTGCAAATGTCCCCGCATTCCTTCCTGCAGCTACATCCATGTATGTATCTCCAACCATGGCCGTGCTTTCGGGACCAATGTCCAGCTCCTTCATTATATGGTTTAGCATATCCGGCTCAGGTTTCATCCTAAGCCCTTCTGTGCGCCCCAATGCCAAGTCGAAGTATCTAATCAGGCCTATTTTGTCAAGCAATGGCCCAAGATCCTCATTCGCCTTGGTCGTGGCTACTGCAAGCTTCATGCCTATGCTCCTAAGCCTGCCCAGCACCTGTGGCACTCCATTCAGCAACACTACTCCATGGTGGCTGGTTTCCCTGTACCTGGCCCTGTATGCGTGTGCAAGCTCCATCGCAGTGCCAATATCTATGTCCTTGGCTACTGCCCTAAAACACTCCTCAAGGGGCAGCCCTATGGTCCTGTATATGGCGTCCAGACCAGCTTCCTTGTACCCGTTTGCCTTGAGCGCATAGTTGATATTCTCCCCTATTGCAGCCCGGTTGTCAATGAGTGTTCCGTCAAGATCGAATATGACGAGTCCAAACTTCCTATCCATGCTGCTGTTATGTTCCCAATCCTATAAAAACCGGTGCGTGGTCACGCCACGAATCTTGTCAGCAAAAGAGAGTTAGACACCACGGTGACCGAGCTAAAGGCCATAGCCAGCGCCGCAAGCATTGGCAGGAAGCTATAGATGCCTATTCCAAAGAAGGGTATGAGCATGCCTGCCGCTATAGGGATAAGCACAGCGTTGTACCCAAAGGCCCACAGCAGGTTCTGTCTTATTTTTGCCATCGTCCTACTGCCCAGCTCAAGCGCCACATAAGCATCGTATACGCTGTTTCTTACAAGTATGATCCCTCCAGATTGCACTGCCACCTCAGTGCCAGCTCCTATGGCTATCCCAAGGTCAGCCTTTGTGAGGGCAGGCGCATCGTTAATCCCATCGCCCACCATTGCCACAACCCTGCCAGACCTCTGCAGCTGCTCGATCTTCTCCATTTTCTGTTCGGGTTTGGCCTGTGCGATTACATTGTCTATGCCCAGCTGCCTTGCAATCGCACGCGCAACGCGTTCATTGTCCCCTGTAACAAGCCATATCTCCCTTCCACAGTCCCTTAGTGCCTTTACTGCCTTAGCGCTGTCATCCTTAAGCATGTCTGCAAGCGCTATGATCCCGGCAACCCTCCCTCCAACTCCAATTAATAGTGCGGTCTTCCCATCAGATTCCAATTCCCAAAGCCGCGTCTTATGCTCTGCGCCAAGGACCTTGCCAAACATCTCAGGGCTTCCAACCACTATCCTCTTCCCGTCTCTGCCAGATGCAGTCACTCCAAGGCCCTGCCTATAATGGAACTTCTTTGGGAACTGCACTTTTATTCCCTCATCCTTTGCTCTTGATACTATTGCTTTGCCTAGCGCATGCTCTGAGTTTATCTCGGCTGCTGCTGCGAATGCTAGCACCTGCCTCTTGCTGTAAGTCGAAAGCGCTATGATGTCTGTGACCTGTGGCATGCCCTTTGTAAGCGTGCCTGTTTTATCAAGAACTATCACGTTCACTTTGCTGGCTATCTGCAGGCTCTCCCCGCTCTTTACGAGTATTCCCTCGCTTGCCGCTTTTCCAGATGCTACAAGAAGCGCTGCAGGCGTTGCTATTCCCAGCGCACACGGACAGGCTATTATCAGCACACTCACAAAGATCAGCACTGCAGCATTCAGGCCCACGCCTCCTGCAAAATACCATGCAACAGAGGCTGCAATGCCTGTCAGCACCACGATAGGTACGAAATACGATGATACCTTATCGGCTAGCCTTTGTATCGGTACCTTGCTCGAGGCCGCATCCTTGACCACCCTTATTATCTGGGCCAGTGCCGTATCATCTCCGACTTTGATTACCTTTATCCTAAGCGATCCTGTGGAATTAGTCGTACCGCCAGTCACGCTATCTCCCTTCCCTTTCTTTGCAGGCATGCTCTCCCCTGTAACCATCGATTCGTCAACAGAGCTTTCACCCTCCAGTACCTTTGAATCTGTAGGTATCTTCTCCCCAGGCCTTACGAGCAGTATGTCTCCTTCTGCAATCTGCTCTAGCGGTATATCCGTTACGTCCTCCTCCTCTATCCTGTGCGCCATCCTGGGCTGCAGGGCCACAAGCGCCGAAACTGCGCTAGATGCCTTCGATTCCGCAATCCTTTGCATGTACGTCCCTGTAAGTATAAGCGCTATTATCATCGTGGACGTATCATAATAGATGCCTCCTGTTGGGAAGACGGCTGGAAACAAGACGACAATTGTGCTATACGCAAATGCAGCGCTGGTACCTATGGCTATAAGCGTGTCCATGTTTGCCGACCTGTTCCTTACTGCATCGGCTATTCCTGCGTAGAATCTGCGCCCGGCATAGAACTGGACTATGCTGGCAAACACAAGCATCATGCAGCTGCCATAAACGGAATGCGACATATATGTTAGCGCTGCTGTAGCTATGGTGAGGGGCCATGCCACTGCAAGCGCCCTTTTCAGCATCCTCATCTCAAGTTCTGGCTTATCGAACTGGAGCTTGCACGTAGCGCTGCAGAAATAATACCTCTTCCCTTCCTTATCACTAGTAAGCGCGCTACTACCTTCCTCAACATACATTCCGCATACAGGATCATTTGCCATAACATCTCCCTGCTTACGTCTCAGAGCGTTTTGCCATGGCTAACCTTTTGCATAGTTTTCCGGTTTCTTGTCGAAAACCTGCTTGCAGCCTGCAGAGCAGAAAACATATCTCTTGCCCTTGTGGCTGCTGCTAATTCCTGATTTTTCATCCACTTCCATCTTGCATACGGGGTCTTTCATAAATTCACCATACCAAAAACGACCTGCCTATTTGACAATCCTCCTGCAGCATATCGCACTGTGCCTGCACCGAAACCATGCCGACGTAAAAAGCAATTGCATTTACCATGCTCTCGCCAACATCATCTATTCAGGGCTCTGTAGCCTCTGGCGCAGTTCTCACAGCAAAAGCTCAGCGGCCTGCCTCCTATCTTTTCCACATATGCGCCCTTGTATATCTCGCAACTGCAGTGCGCACATACCGTAAGCCTTGGCTTTATGACCATATCAAAGACATCGCCGAACCTCTCAGAGAGCCGTCTTACGAACTTTTTCCCATCTGCAGTAAGATAATAAGCCTGCCTGTCCCGCCCCGCACGCTCTCCTGCTGTGACATATCCGTGGCGCTCAAGCTGCTTGAGGAAAGGATATATCTGACCTGGGCTAGCCTTCCTCCCAAGCCTGCTTCCCACATTCTTCATTATGTCGTACCCCGACTGTCCATCCTCGCTAAGCAGCAGGACAGTGAACAGCTTAACCAAGTTCTTTATCTCTATATCCGGCATACTATATATCATATTATGATATATATAAAAATGTTACATCTAACGGCTGCGCGAATCGGCAAAGGCAGCACGCCTGCGAAACGGCCATCATGCACGCCTTCCAGCAGATCCACGGCCACTGGGCCCGCGCTATTTATACGTTACACGGCACGTTCTTATCATGCTATCAAACAAAGGCACCTACGGGTTCTGGCTTGCATGGACTGCTGCATTCCTTATCGCATTCAACATTGCTGCCTGGCTTTCACTCTTCTATGTGGGCGGGCTCTACGCAAAGCTCCTGGGGCTAGGCATACTAGCATACACCCTGGGCATGAGGCATGCCTTTGATGCCGACCACATAGCTGCAATAGACAACACCACAAGAAAGCTAGTCCAGGAAAAAAAGAAGCCCGTTGGCGTAGGACTGTTCTTCTCACTGGGCCACTCTACCGTGGTCGTGCTTCTCTCACTTGGCCTTGTAATTGCAAGCACACTTGTTGCCCACAGCATACCATCGCTTGAGAACATGGGCGCGATAGTCGGCACAACCGTATCCGCGCTCTTTCTTTATGTCATCGGCATCCTCAACGTACTGATATTCATAGACATATACAGGCTCTACAGAAAGCTCAGCGTGGAGAAATACGACCAGGAGCGCCTCAACGAGCTTCTCGACAAAAGGGGGCTTATGAACAGGATCTTCGGCAAGCGCTTTAAGTTCATAGAACGCAGCTGGCAGATGTATCCCGTAGGATTCCTTTTTGGCCTGGGCTTTGATACAGCTACAGAAGTGGCGCTTATTGCCATTACCGGCATTGCTGCGGCAAACATGCCGGTAGCATACGTGATGGTTCTCCCGATAATGTTCACTGCCGGAATGACGCTACTGGATACTGCAGACAGCGTGGTAATGCTGCACGCATACAACTGGGCTTTCAGCAATGCGCTAAAGAAGATATATTACAACATGACCATAACTGCTGCCTCGGTTCTTGTGGCTTTCTTTATAGGCGGCGTAGAGTGGATCCAGGCTGTGGCAATAGAGTTCAACCTTAACGGGGGCCTTTGGAGCTATGTCGAAAACCTGGATTTCGGCATACTGGGCATCGGGATAGTAAGCATATTCGTCATAACATGGGCCATATCGATGGCCCTATACCGCAGAAAGAGCGCAAGGCTTGCCGGCCACTCCTGACCCCATGGCCGTTTTGGCCTGCATGCGATTATCAAGACAAAGTTATTAATTCTTGAAATCAAAATAAGAAAGGCAAGCTACTAGTGATTACCATGGGATTCATGCTAAAGTCTCACTTTAAGGTTTCTCCGGGCCAGCAGCAGGCAATAAGCCAACTGGCAAGCGGATTTGCAAAGCATGGAAAACAGACTCTGCTTGGCATAACTGGCAGCGGAAAGACCTTTGTGATGGCAAATGTCATAGAGCGTCTCCAGAAGCCCACGCTAATAATCGCGCACAACAAGACGCTTGCAGCACAGCTTTACACAGAGCTGCAGGAGTTCTTCCCACAGAACAGGGTGGAGTACTTCGTGTCCTACTACGACTACTATCAGCCAGAATCCTACCTTCCCACTACCGACACATACATAGAAAAGGATTCTTCAGTAAACGAGCAGATAGACCATATGAGGCTCCATGCGGTATCAAGCCTTGTGAGCCGCAGGGATACCATAGTGGTCGCAAGCATAAGCTGCATATACGGGATAGGCGACCCCGCGGATTTCAAGAAGATGTCTGTCGTGCTGAAAGTGGGCAACGAAACAAGCAGGGAGGTCCTGCTGCGCTCTCTCATCGGGATTCAATACAAAAGGAACAACCAGAACCTGGAGCCAGGGGGCTTTAGGGTGCGCGGCGACACGATAGACGTGATACCTGCATATGAAAACCACATAATACGCATAGAACTCGAAGGCCCTGAAATCGCAAGCATAAAAGAGATCAATCCGATTACTGGGGACATGGTTTGCAGCATAACCGACATCGTAATCTATCCTGCACGGCAGTTCGTGATACCTCCAGAAAAGCAGCAGGTGGCAATAGAATCAATCAAAAAGGAGCTGCAGCAGCAACTTCCAAAGCTTGCAGAGCTTGAAGCCCAAAGGCTCGAGAAAAGGGTAAAGTATGACCTAGAGATGATAAACGAGATGGGCTACACAAACGGCATAGAAAATTACAGCAGGCATTTTGACGGAAGGGCTCCTGGAGAGCCCCCATTCGTCCTACTGGATTATTTCCCTTCGGATTTTCTTACCATAATAGATGAGAGCCACCAGACGATTCCCCAGGCAAGGGCCATGTACAACGGGGACTACATGCGAAAGAAGAACCTCGTGGACTTCGGCTTCAGGCTGCCCAGCGCATTTGACAACAGGCCGCTAAAGTTCGTGGAGTTCGAGTCCAAGCTGGGCACAACCCTATTCGTCTCGGCTACTCCGGCTGAGTATGAACTGTCTAAAAGCGGCCAGAAAGTGGATCTAATCACGCGTCCAACCGGCCTGCTGGATCCAACTGTTGAAGTAAGGCCCATGGAAGGCCAGATGAAATACCTGATGGGGCAGGCAAGGCAGACAATAGGCAACGGCAACCGGGTGCTTGTAACAACTCTTACCAAGAAGTCGGCAGAGGACCTCACTGACTTTCTTTCAAAGGAGGGGTTCAAGGTAAGATATCTGCACAGCGAGATAGAGAGCCTTGAGCGCATTGAGCTCATACGCCAGCTGCGCCTTGGCGAATTCGACGTACTCGTCGGCATAAACCTGCTAAGGGAAGGACTGGACATACCAGAAGTTGGCACTATCTTCATACTCGATGCGGACAAGGAAGGATTCCTCAGGGACGAAAGGAGCCTTATACAGACAATAGGGAGGGCGGCACGCAACGTCGACGGAAGAGTAGTCCTATTTGCAGACGTGATGACAAAGTCTATAAAGAGCGCAATGCAAATAACCCTGCAAAGAAGGCTTGCGCAGATACGCTACAACAAGAAGTACGGGATAATTCCAAAGACCATAATAAAGAAAGTCGGGGAGAAGAAGACTACCATAAGGGGCATAAGGCATCTGGGCAAGTCGGATGTTCAAAAAGAGCTGATACGGATGGATGCCCAGATGAAGCTTTTTGCGGAGAACCTGGAATTCGAAAAGGCGATAGAATTAAGAGACAGGATAGAGGAAATGAAGCAGCTATCTGGGGGGAAGAAGAATGCGCGATAACATATTCATAAAAGGTGCAAGAGAGCACAATCTAAAGAACATAGATGTAGAGCTGCCAAGAAACAAGCTCATAGTCATAACGGGGCTTTCAGGATCCGGCAAATCCACTCTTGCATTCGATACGATCTATGCCGAAGGCCAGAGGCGGTATGTCGAAAGCCTTTCAGCATATGCAAGGCAGTTCCTGGGGCTGATGGACAAGCCTGACGTAGACAGCATAGACGGTCTTTCCCCTGCAATCAGCATAGAGCAGAAAACCACAAACAAGAATCCGCGTTCCACCGTAGGCACCGTAACCGAAATCTATGATTACCTAAGGCTGCTGTATGCAAGGGTGGGAACGCACCACTGCCCCAAATGCAACAGCTCTATAAAACCCCAGAGCGCAGAGAACATAACAAGCCTTGTGATGGCGTCCAAAGGCGAAACGCTCATATTCCTGGCTCCTGTCTTGAGAGGCCAAAAAGGCACACACGAACAGGTTATTGCCGACCTCAAAAAGCAGGGTTTCTCGAAGATAAGGGTTGACCAAAAAATATACGCCTCAGATACTGTAAGCAGTGAAGTCAAGCTTGCTCGATATGAAAAGCATTGGATAGAGGCGGTGATAGACACTGTAAGGATAGCGGACGAAGAAAGATCAAGGATCGCAGAGGCCGTAGAGCAGGCTCTTCTTGTTGGGAAAGGGAAGATGATTGTAATAAGCAAAAAGACCGATGACGCCAAGAAAAAAGAGCTGGACAGGTTTTCCGGCGAAACATCGTACAGCACGTTCGGCGCATGCCCAAGGCATCCCGAGATAGTCTTCGAAAGCCTTGAGCCGAGGATGTTCTCATTCAACAGCCCGTTTGGCGCATGCCCCTCCTGTCATGGTCTTGGGGAGATAACAGAGCTGTCTACGGGCCTGCTCATACCTGACCCTGCTAAATCCATAATGGACGGGGCAATTGCTATATATGGTAAATTTGACCTTGGCTGGCGCGCGCAGCAGATTGCGGAGGCAGGGAAAAGACACGGCTTTGACGTCTGGACTCCAATAAAAGATCTCAGCAGCAAGCAGCTTGACGTAATTCTTTATGGTGACAGGGAACCTGAGGGGGATGGTTCACGAAGGTGGCATAACCACGCTGCGGGATTTGAAGGAGTCATACCGCAGACCATGAGGTTATACCGGGAGACTGAAAGCGAATGGCGCAAAGAGGAAATAGAAAAATTCATGAAATCAGATCCATGCGCAGCCTGCAGCGCAAAGAAGCTAAAACCTGTAGTCCTCGCAGTAAAAATACAGGGCAAGAGCATAATCGATGCGACTGACCTTAGCATAGACGAATCAATAGGGTTCTTTGGCAATCTGCCCTCAAAGCTTTCCGAAGACGAGTTTACCATAGCAAGACCTGTGCTAAAGGAGGTAAACGAGCGGCTTGGGTTCCTAAAGAACGTGGGCCTCGGCTACCTGTCCCTGTCCAGAAGCGCAAAGACCCTGTCAGGGGGAGAAGCCCAGAGGATACGCCTCGCCACGCAGATAGGCAGCAATCTTATGGGCGTACTATATATCCTTGACGAGCCAAGCATAGGCCTGCACCAAAGAGACAATGCAAAGCTAATCCGCACGCTTCACGGGCTGCGGGACATCGGAAACACCCTAATTGTAGTAGAGCATGATCTTGATACCATACTTGCTGCAGACTACATCGTTGACATGGGCCCCGGAGCTGGTGCCCACGGGGGCCACATCACCGCGCAGGGCACTCCAAAAGAGATAGCGTCAAGCAAAAGCAGCCTGACAGGCAGCTACCTGTCCGGCCAGCTTAAAATAGAGACGCCAAAAGCTCGTAGAAAGCCTTCAGGCTTCGTAAAGATAAAAGGTGCAAGGGAAAACAACCTAAAGAACATCTCAGTAGAATTGCCACTAGGCGTACTGTGCGGGATAACTGGGGTATCCGGGTCCGGAAAGAGCACGCTTATGAACCAGACGGCGATGCCCCTTCTCAAGAAGAAATTCGGCGAGCAGACTGAAAAGATCGGAGAATATTCAAGCTTCGATGTCCCAAAGGCCGTGCAGAATGTAATAGTAATAGACCAGGATCCAATAGGCCGCACTCCAAGGAGCAATCCTGCAACATACACGAAGCTGTTTGACGATATAAGGAAGCTTTTTGCATCTACAAAGGAGTCGCAGGTAAGGGGCTACGACGAGGGCCGCTTCTCATTCAATGTCAAGGGAGGCAGATGCGAGACATGCCAGGGCGATGGAGTACTAAAGATAGAGATGAATTTCCTTCCTGATGTATACGTCCAGTGCAACGAATGCCACGGCAAGAGATACAACAAGGAGACCCTTGCAGTGCTCTACAAGGGAAAGAACATTTCCGAGGTGCTGAACATGGAAGTGGAAGAAGCCCACCTCTTCTTCCAGAACATACCTTCAATAGAAAGGAAGCTAAGAACCCTGCTTGAGGTCGGTCTTGGATACATAAAACTGGGCCAGAGCGCCACAACCCTCTCCGGTGGCGAAAGCCAGAGGGTTAAGATATCCCGCGAACTCAGCAAGAACAAGCAGGGCCACGTTGTCTACATGCTAGACGAACCTACCACAGGGCTGCACTTCGATGACACCAAAAAACTCATAAGCGTGCTGAACGGCCTTGTCAATAAAGGGAATACCGTATTTGTAATAGAGCATAATCTGGATGTCATAAAGTGCTGCGATTATATCCTGGACCTGGGCCCGGAAGGCGGCGAGGCAGGCGGAAGGGTAGTTGCAGCAGGCACACCTGAGGAGATAGCAAGTACAAAAAGCTCATACACCGGCCAGTTCCTAAAACCAATCCTGTCCCGGTGATGATAATGATGCAGATAAACGGTGCATCGGGATTCGATTCTACCCAGGTACCTACTGACCCAGGTGTATACCTGTTCAGGGATCTTGATGGCAAGATAATATATTGCGGGAAGGCCAAGAACCTAAGGCACAGGGTCAGCAACTATTTTTCAAGTGCGCAAAGACTTCCGATAAAGACAAGGCATCTGGTGTCAAACATAAGGAGCATAGACTGGATAGTTGTGCGCAGCGAAGTCGAGGCCCTGCTTCTTGAAAACAAGATGATAAAGCTACATTCCCCCAAGTACAACATAGACTTGAAAGATGCAAAGACATTCGCGTACATAGCCCTTACAAAGGATAAGTTCCCAAGGGTCTTTTCAAGCAGGAAGACTGGCACAGCATTTGACTCATTCGGTCCATATACTGATGCGGGGAAGCGAAGGGAGATACAAAAACTGATAGTAAGCATATTCAAGCTAAGGACCTGCAGGACGATGCCAAAGAGGGCGTGCCTCAACTACCACATAGGCATCTGCACAGCTCCGTGCATAGGCAGGGTTAACGAGGTCGAGTATGGGGCTCAGGTGGAGGGTGCAAGGGCATTTCTCAAAGGTGACACCAGCAAGACCGTTGGCGAATTGACGTTGCAGATGAACGAGGAATCAAGGCAAGGAAGATACGAGCGCGCCCTCGAGCTGAGAAACAAACTCTATAGCATAGGCGCACTATCAAGCAAGCAGATTGTAGACCATGAGCGGAATTACGACCAGGATGTGCTGGCCTTCAAGAAGCTCGGCGATAGGGTGCTTGCCGTGCAGATGGGCATCAGGAGAGGCGTGCTTCTAGGCAAGAAGGATTTCGAGACCGATAACCAGGAGAACTTCGAGCAGGAGTTCCTAAAGGCATTCTACTCATCAAACCAGATCCCGCGTGAAATAATACTTGGAAAGGAATGCTGGACAGACGGTGAGGAGAAAGCTGCGCTAGAGGAATTTCTTGCAAGACTGCGGGGCGCCGCAGTATCCATAACTATTCCGATAAAAGGTGAAAAGAAGGCCCTTGTCGAACTTGCAGCAAAGAACATAGAGGCAAACATGGAACATGACAGCGCCCTGGTAGATCTGAAGGAAGCCCTCAATCTCCCTACAATACCTGCTGTTATAGAATCGTTTGACATTTCCAACCTTGGTAGGGAGCATATAGTCTCCGGCATGGTGCGCTTTGTAAACGCGAAACCAGACAAGAGCGGCTACAGGAAGTTCAGGATGCGCACTGTCAGTGGCACAGATGACTTTGCGAGCATGAGGGAGGTCATCTACAGGAGGTACAAGCGGCTCCTGGAAGAGAAGGCCAAGATGCCTGATCTGATACTTATAGATGGGGGGATGGAGCAGCTGGATAGCGCCATCCAGTCCTTAACTTCGCTTGGTCTTAAAATACCTGCCATAGGCCTTGCAAAGAAGCTCGAGGAGATATACCTTCCCAACGAGTCCATCCCAAGGCGATTTGACAACAACAGCAAGATGATGCTGCTTATAAGGGGCATAAGGGATGCAACCCACAACTTCTCCATTCGGTACAACAGGAAGAGAAGACAGATGAAAATGAGAGATGAGTTCAGGGATTAAGCCATCGGTTCAAGATATGGCAATCCAGTAAACCGATTCCAATGGCAACTATTTTATATGCTATAATTACTAACTAACTGTTTTTACATGACAAACATGAAATATATCAGGGTCGGCAACACAGGTGCACATTCCTCGGTGCTTGCTTTTGGGGCCATGACGTTTGGAACCAAGAACACCATGAAACTTGCCGGAGTGGACCAGGAACTTGCAAACAGGATGGTCAAGGGGTGCATAGACGCAGGCATCAACTTTTTTGACACTGCCGATGTATACGATGAAGGCGGCAGCGAGATGCTTTTGGGCAACGCCTTAAAAGACTACAGGGACCAGGTGCTACTTGCAACAAAGGTAAGAGGCAAGATGGGACAGGGGGTAAACTCGGTGGGCCTTTCAAAGCATCACATCGAGATAAGTGTAAGGAAGAGCCTCGAAAGACTGCAGACAAGCTGGATCGACTTCTACCAGTTCCACTCATGGGATCCGTATGTTCCTATAAACGAATCAATCGAAGCCATGCAGAGGCTTGTGAACCAGGGCAAAGTGCTCTATCCTGGCGTGTCAAACTTCTCCGCCTGGCAGATGGCATATCTGCAGGCAAAATGCGAAGCCACGGGCCACTCGCGATATCAGACTGCGCAGATGAACTACAGCCTTCTAAATCGTGACATAGAGCATGAAGTTTATCCGTTCCTTGACTACAGCGGCATGACGCTCCTTGTCTGGAGCCCTCTGCACGGCGGCATTCTGTCTGGGAAGTACGACAAGGACTCCTCACCAGCCTCTGGCACAAGGATGGCAAACAGGGGCGGGGCATGGGGCAAGGACACATTCCCTCCATTCGACTTCGAGACAGGCTTTTTGGTGGTACAGAAGGTCAAGGAGATCGCAAAGGAGCAAGGCGCCACGCCTTCTCAAATTTCGCTGGCATGGCTGCTCTCCCGTAAAAGCATAATCATACTTGGCGCAAAGACCATAGACCAGCTAAACGAGAATATCGCCGCGCTTGATGTAAACCTGACCAGGCAGCAGCTTGACGATCTCAATTCCATGACCCAGCCAAAGACTATGTATCCCAACTGGATGATAGAGCGCCAGGCTCATCGCGGAAGGGAATTCAGCAAGGTCGAGTAGACGCCAGCCTTGCAATACGCTCTGTTGCATGGACTGCCTTACGCGTTAAGCCAGAATACCTGCAACTGACCTTCACAGATCTTCCACCAACGGTCTCTTCGCACTGCTAAAAGTACTGCCATAAACAGGAAACGTACCAAGATCAATTACAATACTGTCGCTTTAGCTTACAGTGGCAATTTTTATTGCATTCGAAGGCAGTGTGCCAGCATGGTATCTGCACCGGACTAAAAGTCTGCAATTTAGGATTGCACGAGCAAACTAACTGCCGCCATAATATCGCAAGGAAATGGTGCCAGATCTCAAACAGCAAACAATAACCACGTACACAAATCTGTATGGGATTGCCCTATGCCAATCTTGCAAGGCGCCTGAGAGGAGGCAGCCATCAGTACGGGTTAATCGGATTCTTATTGGCATCTGAAACATCATTTGCAGAACCATATGTATCTGCTTGCACGTCACCCTCATCAGAGCCTTTGTCATAATTATAGTAAAATGACGCGGCAGTTGTGACTAATAATGCGAATTCGAACGGCACTAAGATAATGCAAACAATCATGCCCCAATAAACTGGGTTAAGGGGGGTGGGAACAAGATAAAGTATGTAGCCCGATACTGCGAATATCCCGTTTAGGACAAAATAGGTATAGACCAGTTGCTTGTAATGCAAGAACCCTTCAGATACGCTTGCATTTATTGCATCCAGGACATTTGAGTCATCCACCATCAAATGTATACCTGAACCCAGCGCCAAATAAAGGTAAGTAAGGAAGAGTATGCCGATTATTATTCCCACTACAATCAGAACTAGAAACGACGAAAAATTCAGGTTTGACAATAGTGGCAATATTCCAAATACTATCAACACTGCCATCAATATGCCAAACAATATCTGCAACGCTGTATTTGTTATAAACAGCGACAAGTACCTGCTAAAAGTGTCGTTAAATGCTTTTGATAACGATATATTCTCTCCTTCATTGGTCTGCTTTACCATAGAAATATAGAATCCCACCATAAATGGGAAACCAAATACGGCAAGAAGTGCTACAGGAAGCAGAAAAACCCAGCTGAAAAGGTCTGTGTTTATTGTGAATGGTGACGCCAACACCAAACCTATTATTAAAGCCAGTACTGGAGCCAACACAAAAAACAGGTACGACAGCAAAATACTCGCCGGTTTCCTAAACAGCACTTTCATACCATTCCATACTGCTTTGCCGCCTCCTTTATGGATCCCATAAAGCATAAAAATTAAGTCAATAACTGGAATCCCGGTTCTCTTGTCCATGGGTCTAATGTTGACTAATACCTATAAAAATCTCTCTGTCAGTGTTACTACCTTCTAAAAGAAGCACATCCTCTAGTTAGTAGATGGCAGCATACCTCCAAGTTCAAAATTTTGCACAAGACATAATGCACAGAAATGGGTCTTGGCGATATCATTGGCAATAACTAAAGGCGAGCTCGGGGAGGCCATTAACGCTCTTCCCGCTGCTTTGTAATACTGGCCGGAAATTTTATCGCTGTAATTGTCCTATCTTCAATCTGCATCGACAGTTTGAATTTAAATCCTAAAATGGCATCTGAAATCTGAATCCGCGCAAGGCCGCAGGCGATAGGTCCACGTCAAATCTCTATCTATATGTATACAATACGTCAGTATTACCTGCACTGTGCCATTGGGATTCAATATCTATAAGGGGCGGCTTCCTGGATACCAAGGCAGTACTGGCAGCGAATACACGATCGCCCAGAGTCACACGAAACACCGAATGCTATGGGGTGTGCAAATCAAATCTAAGACTGATAGGTAACATGGACGGCTACAACTTCTGGACAGTTTGGAAGGGCGAACAAGAAAAAAACAGGGACCATGCCCTCAAAATCCGCCCTTCTCGTCAAGGCAAAGTACTCAAGCCTTGAGTTCCAGCTTGCTGCCCTCTGCCTTGAAGTTGTTGGCTGCGTGGGCCCCACTGCAGAACGGCTTCTTTGTTGAATGTCCACACCTGCACAGTGCGTACTCGACTTTGCCGTCCTTCTTCACAAGTACAGGGCCATCCTTCGCGAATTCAAATTCTATCTCTGCCATTTCATCACATACTGGATAAGGTACACAGTATATTTATAAGTTCATAGCGGGAAAACCCACGATTTCCAATCGTGGGATGAGGGCGAATGCGCAAATCTCAACGAAGTAAGAAATATGGCCATCTTGAAAACAACATACAAACTCAGGGCGTATCCTTCAAAAGAATAAAAGGGAGGACCCAAAGGGCCCGGATTATGGCAAAATGCGATCTGCGGAACACGTCTTTTCAAGACTGAAGGAAATGTTCGGGATGGCAAAGAACAGGGTTGTTGGGCTGAAAAAGGTTCGAATTCACGTATATTCCTGCCTTTTGGCAAACTTATTGGAATTTGCGATGTGACTGTTTTGAACTCTGACGATAGTGGTCCTATGCGGATGTCAGGTTCCTATCTTTCGGTGCACAGTAAGGCATATATATGTTAAACGCCAGAAAAGGATAAGGGGGAGGGAATGCATATTTCATACGATGACAAGGGGTACTATTTATACTGGTGAAAATATGGACAAGAAAATAGCTATAGGGATGACAGCAATAACACTGGCAATGCTAGTGGGAATGGTGGGAGCGTCGGGAACAAACCAGTATGGTGGTGGATTCCCAATAAGCTCTTCAGGGTACTGTCACGGAGCATTTGCTAACATAAACGGTGCCCCTGGCGCACCAGGCCCAAGCGGACCGACTTGGACAGGGGGCGTAAAGGCTGGCCCAGGCGCAGCTGGATATGACAATTCTGCGGTGTCAGGAGACTGCACACTGCCTAGTGGCTCCTAAATAGAGTTGGAATTATTTACTTTTGCGCTGGGCATCATGTCTGGCGCACTCTTTTTTCTCAATTAATCCATATTGCTTACATAAACATAAGCGGGGTAGCTACGTAGGAAGGATAAATCTCGGAGGCGATAATAAATGGCGAAAAATATGCCTTCGTTTCTAACGCTACCCAGCCGAAGGTTGGGGGAGGATTAAGCATCAAAGCATTTTAGCAGGTATTCGACATTCCCGGATAACAGGTCTAAACGCTCCCGGAGTATAACTTCGTCCCTATCTGGTTAAATCTGTACTTTCCATGTTGCAGCCTATCAGAAATGTCCCGAATCTTCCTAGCACACAGCTTCCTTCATAAGCTCTTCATAGTCCCTCTTGGTGTTCTCTGGTTTATTTACAAGTTCCTCTGCTATGTTGCCTATCTCTATAATCCTTTTTCTGTCCTCCATCTCTCTGCCTCTTCTCGTTCTCTTGAAATTTGCGGTATGCATCAAAGTCAGGATAATACTCCTTAACCTCCCAACGCCTCTTCCCACTAACCCCCCTATAATAAGCCCTAATACCAGAATCAACGTTCCTAGAGCCTTTTCCAGCTTGTTTCTGGTATTAGCACCAAAACCCTGTCTAGGGCAAGAAAAAACGGGCGTAAGCCCGTCATAATGACGCCCTAGCCGAGAAGTTATATTCTACTACGATTCCCAACGTATATACAGTGATGTACAAATAGCAAGGTTTATATATCTATTAATACCATATTAACATGGTATTAATATGGTAAAGGCGATAGTTACGATAACAGATGACACTAACAGGGTATTAAACATAATCAAGGCAGAATACGATTTAAAAGACAAATCAGAAGCAATAGATGTTATGGCAAAGGAATACGAAGAGCTTGTCTTCGAGCCCAAGGTAAAGCCTTCTTATCTAAGAAAGTTGAAAAAGATACAAAAGGAACCCCTTGTTAATATAGGCACCTTAAATGATTTCAGGAAAAAGTATAATCTGGATTAAGGTGCTTTTGTGGGTCTGCCTTACAATTTAAAGGCCAGGGAGCACGTAGACAAACTATTCACCAAGATGGCAAAACGCGAAAAACACAATCTTGAAATAATATATAAGAAACTTGAAGAAATCTGCGAAAACCCAGATAAATTCAAACCTCTCCATGCACCAATGCAGAACCTAAGAAGAGTACATGTATTGAAGAGTTTTGTACTAACCTATTCTATAGATGAACCTACACATACTGTATGGATTGAAGACTATACTCATCATGATGAAGTTTATTGATTTAAGCATATGACGCCCTTGCCGTTAAACGGTCCTTAGAACCGACACCCACCCTTTGAGCTTTGCAAAGGATAAAGGAAAACTAGATTTTTCAAGAAATCAAATGGCTACATGATAAATACTGAAGAATATTATAACTGGTATAAGAGAACCTATTGCATAGGCAACAAATGCACTAGTTTTGCTACATTTTTGTTGTTTTGCCAGAGCTATCGTAACTAACCAGAGATACCAAAATAGCACTACAGCACATGCAGCTATTAAGATGGCAAATAGATTATGTGTGGTTGATAGTGTATATGAAAATGAGCGTGGACCCCAAAATTCTAAAAGTAAAAGCGATAGTGCATCAGTAGTATTGTTAATACTGTTTAATGGACCGTAAGACCAGATTAGTGTGGGTATAGCATCGAATATCCAAAATGTAAATGTCCATACAACTTGTGCATATACTAAAGCAGTTAATGTATTAACATAACTTCCATTAAATGATTTTAGTATTCTTTTCCCAATTAGATTAACTACAAATGCCCCTATAATTATCTGTATTGGTGTAAAAACAAGTTGTATTCCAAGAAATGTCCAGTCTAGCTGTATCGGAGCAGCACGCGAAACAAACGATAAAGCATAATTTACTACAAAATAAGATACTATAACTATAATTACAAGTTTATAATAAAATAAGAATAACCTCTTCAAGTCCATTTTTTCTTCCGAAGTTTTAGAAGGATTATACAACAGTGCTAGCATATCTATGTTTAACTATAAATAATAAGAATTTAATAAATACTATCATTAAAAGTGGGCGTCGGACTTGAAGTATGACGCCCTGGCCGTTAATCTTCAGAACTTCAAAAGCCCCACTATAAGGAGCTTGGCTTGACGCCGAGGGAAATTGGCTGGTTTTGCTAGGGCTTGGAATAATGGGTAACTCTTAGGGGTGGCTAAAGAAATCCTCAGCCTTTAGGTCGACTATACCTTATGATAAGGCTGATTTTTAACTAAGATTATGGATAATGGCCTATTTTATAAGACTCCTAAATTTCCTGAGAAGTACAATCTGTTCTTTGTCATCCATTTCTATCGATTCGATTAAAAGGCTGGCTTCTGGGCCAAGACGCTTTTTGATATCGTTTATTGATATCTCTTTATGCTCTCTCGCCTTCTCCAAAAGTTTGTCTACTACCTCTATCGAAACCTTTCCAAATTCTCCACTTAGCGGTTTATCCACACGTTCAAGAAGTGCCTGTACAATGTCTGCATGTCTTAAACTGTCTGTGGCTATCTGTCTAAATAGGATGCGTGCAAAATGGCTGCCGCTACTTTGAGCAAAGCCCAAGAAATACATTGCGCTATCATGCTCCCTCTTTATCCTCTCGGCAAGTATTGCCTTTATCTCTTCATTCGAGTATTTCTCCTTTGAAACACTGCTAGTTTTGCTGCCTTCAAGCGAAATACCGGCAAATTCTTGCGCTATTTTTAGAACCATTCCCTGACATCTCTCGTATTCGTTTATTTCCATTAGTTTTCCAATTGTGATTGCTGCCTCTTTGATTGCCTTATCAAATCCTTTCAAGTTGTCTGCATCTTTCTTGAGTGAGACGCCTCGTTTACCTTTAATATATTGCGAAACAGCTGAAGGAGTAATTCCAAGCGCAGCTGATACATTCTTGTTGGGCTTTCCCAGTTCGTTAACTAACTCAACTGCAATTGAAATGCGTGTGGCATTCAGGATGCTTCCAAACGATTGTAGTTTCAAGCCTAATCACCAAAAATCTCATACTTGCTGTTAATTAACATTGTTAATAATAATATTAACATCGTTAGTTATATAAATATGGCTGCTCACAATTTATTAAACGAATCAAAGTTTTGATCAGGCTCCGATGGTAATAATGCATATACGGCCAAATTCTTCAAAAGTCAAAGGAGCGGATAACGGCTATAAATCAGAGGCGAGTGGGGATATAAAGTACGAAGATGTAGTCCGTGTAAGAGAAAGGCGGGAGATTAAACGCCTCAAATCAGAGAAATCTCCGTTAAATAAGATACTTCTCGTTCTCCTACTTATGGGTCCTGGCATGCTTGTAATGCTAGCGGACAATGATGCTGGTGGGGTTATTACCTACGCCATAACTGGCGCCACTTATGGGATAAGCATATTCATACCGTTTCTGCTCTTGATGATTTTTGTAGCGTATATTGTGCAAGAAATGACAGTGAGACTAGGCGCAGTAACGCACCGTGGGCATGCAGAGATGATCTTCAGTAGGTTTGGTAAGGGTTGGGGATTCTTTTCAATGGGGGATCTAATCCTAGTCAACTTTTTGACCATGATTACAGAGTTCATAGGGATGGGCGCCGGACTGTTGTTTATTGGCGTACCTTTGGTCTACGGTGTTTTGGTAAGTGCATTAGTCCTTCTCCTCATATTATCCATTAGAAGATATCTGACTATAGAGAAAGTAATTCTGCTGTTCGCAATATTTAATCTCGTATACATCCCACTAGTATTTCTAGCGCATCCTACAATATCAGATATAACTAAAGCGTTTTCCTTCTCAGGGATACCTCTTGGCAGCTCCCTCACCACATTCATTTTCCTACTTATAGCTAACCTAGGAACTACAATAGCCCCATGGATGCTCTTCTACCAGCAATCTGCCGTAGTGGACAAGGGAAGTACGAAAGAGGACCTTTTCTATGGCAAATTGGATACCTTTACTGGAGCTGTCCTGATGGGTATTGTATCGGTTGCTATAGTAATACTTACTGCCCTCACGTTGCATTCCAATGGCGTCAACGCCCTCTCTTATACTGATCTTGATTTTGCCACCACCATCTCAAAGGTAATGGGACAATATGCCGGAGTTCTGTTTTCTATAGGACTCTTCGAAGCAGGCTTCGTAGCTGCCTTTGCACTTGCATCTTCATCTGCTTGGGCATATGGCGAGGTAATGAATGTGCCCCACAGTCTGAACAGCAAATTCAGCGAGGCGAAGGCATTCTACGCTATTTTTTTCATAAGTATAGCGGGAGCTGCTCTTGCAGTTCTCATACCCGGTGCACCTCTTGGATTCTTCACACTACTGGTCCAGATAATGGCTACTATACTTATGCCTCCGGCGCTGATATTCCTTTATCTACTGGTAAATGACAAAAGTCTGATGGGGGACAAGGTTAATGGAAAGTTTACGAACATCGCAGTTATAGCAATAATAATCGGAATAATAGTGATGAACACTATTCTGGCAATATTGCTGGTAAAAGGTGGGCAAATATGAATCAAAACCAAAATTTGGAAGTGGTCAATATTACGAAGAGGGACATAGTCAAGGAAATAGGAGACCAGGCTACCTTCGTAAAAAGGAAGAAGCTTGAGCGTATGACACTAACGAAAAAAGAAAGGTACTTGATGATTAGCATGAGAATTTATATAGTAGCCCTTCTCACGGTTATAATACTAAGTTTGCTGAAAATTATATGACTGAAAGGTGTATAATGTGGTAAAACAAGAAAAAAATCTGAAGGTATTTGGCTATGAACTATTACTCGATTGCTACGACTGCAAACCTGAGGTATGCGGTGAGTTGGAGCACTGCTACAGCTATCTGGATAAGCTAGTCGATTTCATAGGCATGAAAAAGCAGTCTCCTCCATCTATCTTCAGAACAGACAGGAAATCCTTCCCTGATAAGGCAGGGCTCAGCGGCTGGGTGCCACTGGCTGATTCCTCGATAGTGATTCATACATTGTCCAAGAAGAATTACATAAGCATAGACATATACAGCTGCAAGCCATACAACAGGGAAAAGGCCATAGCATTTACAAGAAGATATTTTGAGCCTAAGAAGATAGACAGGCAGTTCATTCTTCGCGGGCAGCATTATTTTGATTCTTATAATAAAAATAGGTAAAAATGAGAAAAGAGGCCTTTTTCCTCATACTCCTTCTAGGTCGGGGCTTCTGCAAAAGAACAAACGCCCCTTCGGGGCTTCAGACACCAGTATAAAAGTGTGTTAGATTATTTCCTTTTACGTCGGAAACTCCCTGAAATGGAGTCTTCAGAAAAATAGACGCCCTGGCCGGCCGTTCGGTGCGACAGGCTTAAGCCCTTATTAATGGGTTATCCATACGAATAACCGTTCAGTTCCTATGGCTTTATATAATTAAAGAGCGTTATTATGGATAGGTATTTGCATGAAAGGTCAGAGTTCTCAAATACAACTTTATAAAGACATTAAAGATGTTGTCAGCAGGCTTGACAGGCTAGAGGATGAGATAAAGATGGTGCTCGAAAAGATGAATGAAAACAGGGATATCAAGCTAGAGAAGGGCCTAAAGGAGATAAAGGAGGGAAGGGGAAAGCTCTACAAATCACTAGAGGAATGGGAAGCAGATATGGGGTCTTAGGCGGTGTTTAATAATGCCGTATAGCTTCTTCCAGCCAGATACTGTAACTTATTCTATAAAAGAACTTCAAAAGAAAAATCCAGAACTGCTCAAACAGCTTAAGAAAAAGATTGCCCAGATAATAGAGAATCCATATGGGATAGGCAAATGGATGCATGGTTCGTATGGCGGAATAAGAGAAGTCCATATTCTAGGCAAACGTTTTGTATTGATGTACACTATAGATGAGGCAAAGCATCAAGTAAACTTGGTAAAATTTGAGCATCATCCCAAGAAGTATTAATAACACCCTAAGCCAAGCCCTGAGCAGAAGACGCCCTGGCCGTTAAAAAGGTGTAATCACTTAAAGCCCGCCTTTGAGGGCTTAAAGGAGCGATTTGTCGGCGAAAAGGCGTATGGCCCTTAAAGGGAGATACCTTTGGCAAGGCTTTTATAAGTGCTAATCAAAATAATCTCATGTTATCTAAAGTTGAAGTTATCAAAAAGGTCAAATCTCTTAATTTTCCGGAAAACTCATACATTGTATATGGTTCTGCGCCTTTTGCAGTTTTCGGAATAAGGGAGGTAAATGACATCGACCTTCTAGTATCCAAAGAACTGTATGCAAAATTAAAGAAGTCTGGTTGGGAAAAAGTTTACAAAGGTCCAAAAGACGAACCTGTAACTTATGATATATTTGAAGCACACGATACCTGGGAATTTAGCCCGTATGCACCAACACTATCAGAGTTACTTTCAAGGGCAGTGAAAGTTGAAGATGTGTATTTCGCTTCACTTGAAGATGTAAGAAAATGGAAAGTTGCTTCAGGAAGACCTAAAGACATTAAGGATTTAGTCCTCATAGATGCGTATCTAAAGAAGAAAGCAAGTTTATGATCAAGGACGCCCTAACGGGGCGTCGGACACGAAACTTTTTGTCGTCGTAGCATAAAGAGGACGCCCTGGCCGGTCATAACCAGTTTAGTTATAACGACGGTACAATATTGATTAATGTACTTGATATTGTTCACATTAAAGTCGTGATTGTAAAATTGACGATGGCAGGTAGCTATAGCTCTGAGGCGCCTTGAACTCTTCTACAAACTCTTCAGGCTCACGCGGATCAAACGATTTGAGATTAGTTATTTCTATAGCATAGGCCTTGCTAGACTTCTCAAAGTATTTTAGATAATCTGCTTTTTCTATACCCAAAAACTTGTTAAGCTCTTTCCATATTGCTATCGGTTCATT
>JAJZJQ010000018.1 GCA_021851065.1 Microcaldota archaeon | reverse complement strand
GGTGTAGGTGAACGGCGCAGTTCCTCCCGTAACGGTGTTGGTGATATAGATGTAGTATCCCGCGTCTGTTGAAGGGACATTTGATGCGATCGTTATGGTCGGGGCAGGGGGAGATGAAGCTGGAGAAAAAGTTGCTGCAGGCATGATGCCGTTTGGAGGGTAGGTGCGAATGCGCGCCCAGTAGAATGGGCCGGTTGTAGCCTGGTTTGCTGCGCATTGCATGCTAAATTCAATAGGCAATGCAGAGCTGGGAACCCCGCTGGTAGCAGTCCCAAGCAGGGAATAATTATCATAATACGAGGCGCTTGATGAGGATGGCCAATAGATGCCCCACACAGACGTAGAAGGAGTTGGGATAGTGATGGAAGAATCTAGGCTGGCGACTACGTTAGTGGTACCTATATTCGTATTTATATCCCAGTATGCGCTCGTACTGTATCCTCCTCCAGTATTTGCACCGCCAGTCGCAACTGGATACGTGCCATAGAAGTCCAGTATCTGATTGGCATTAAGTCCATAGTCTGAGTTTGTGTATATATTTTCACAGGTCTGGGTCAATGAAAGGCCATCGCTTATATCAGGAGGAGGGCTTGTTGATGCAGTCCATCCTGAAGGAGTTGAGGTTCCTGCAAAATTTTCGTATAATGCCGGGAACACGTTAGCCCCATCGTCGTACTCCCCGTATACTGGGGAGAGCTGCGGAGCCTCCCCGACGAAGTTGCCGTCAAGAAGGCTGTTTGATGGCGCATCGAAGCCCATGATCACGGTATTTGAAGTCGCGGTGCCAGTGTCCGCCGCAAGGAACGTGTCCGTATTTGGCGATCTGAACCATATTACAACATTCGATGCCTGGTATAGGGTGTTTGCCGCAGACTGCTCGTTTAGGATGTTGCCCTCAATCCATGAATATGCAACCGTTCCGTTCTGGAATGCGATTGCGGTGTTGTTGAGAGAATTGGATTCCCATGGCTGGAAATTGAGCGCATTGAATGTTATCATGAGCTGCGTGTTTGCAGACGCCGCAGAGCCCTGTGAATTTGTAAGCGTGAGCGTGGTAGAGTGGAGGATGCTGATCCTCCTTACCCACTGCGTTCCAGATGTTAGCGATGTTGTAACGTCGTTTGCGTATATTCCGGTGTAGCCTGAAGGGAGGTTGTTTATCGGGATGGCCACGGTGGTTGCGCCTGATGCAAGGGCAGATGTGCCGCCTACCGCCCATATCTGGCAGGTGTTGCCTGATTGGCAAGTTGCAGTGATAAGCGCATTGTCTGAGGGATAGCCGATCAGCACGTCGATTCCGTTGCCATTAGAGATGGAGTTTGAAATGGTCAGCAATGGACCAGAATAGGCAGTGTCAACAGTAATGGTATTGGATATGGTATTTGCCGTTGGTGTTGATGCAGAGTCTGTCACGGAGAAGCTTATATCAAGATTGCCAAGGTCATTATTTGTAACTGGAAGGCTGAATACAAAAGAGTTGGATGTCGAGAAAGACGATAGCCCTGTCAATAGTGAATTGGCGATTATGTTTCCGTTTATTGCATTTGTGATCATCCAGTTAAAGGCAGTGTATGGCGCAGTTCCGCCGCTGATTGTGTATGTTATGGTCTCGATCTGGCCTTGATCAGCAACAGAATTTGAAGAAACCAGCGATATTCCGGCTAGTGAAGGATTGATTGTTATGTATTGATAGGTTGAGAGTACACTGACTGTGCCACTGCCGTAGTTGGCGACGTAGGCCATGGAGCCGGATGGGGTGAGGGCGACTGCGTATGGAGATGATCCTACTATGATAGTGTTGGCAATGGTATTGGTGGCGAGGTTGATGATGCTGACTGTGGTGCCACCGTAGTTGGCGACGTAGGCGAGGGTGCCGGAGGGGTTGAGGGCGACTCCTATAGGTTCTGAACCTGCAGTGATGGTGTTGACTATCGTATTGGTGGCGAGGTTGATGATGCTGACTGTGGTGCCACCGTAGTTGGTGACGTAGGCGAGGGTGCCGGAGGGGTTGATGGTGATATCATAGGGACGCCCGAAGCCAGTTATGGTATTGACTACAGTGTTTGAGGCGACATTGACGACGCTGACTGTGTTGGCGCCGTAGCTAGTAATATATGCCATGGAGCCGGAGGGGGTGAAGGCGACTGCAGTGGGATTTGTTCCTACGGTGATGGTGTTGATTACCGTGTTTGAGGCGGTGTTGATCACGTTTGCCGTGTAGCTGCCGAAATTAGTAACGTAGGCGAGGGTGCCGGAGGGGTTGAGGGCGACTGCGTATGGAGATGGTCCTACAGTAATGGTGTTGATTACTGTGTTTGAGGCTACGTCGATTACATTTACCGTGCCGCTGCCGTAGTTGACGACGTAGGCCATGGAGCCGGAGGGGGTGAAGGCGACTCCCCCTGGAGCTGCTCCTACGGTGAGGGTATTGATCACCGTGTTTGAGGCCGGATTGATGACGCTAACTGTGTCGCCTGCGCCGCGGCCGTAGTTTGTGACGTAGGCGAGGGTGCCGGAGGGGTTGAGGGCGACTGCTTCTGGATATGCTCCTACGGTGATGGTGTTGACTACCCGTATTGAAGGAGTGTTGCCGGAACCAGCAGTTCCGCTGCCGCTTGTGACTATCACATTTGCCTGCACTGTATTCCCTGCAAAGCCAGCGGTGTCCCAGGCAAAGGTGTTTGTTGCGGATGCGGCCCCCGTGAATAGCATGTTGGCTACCTGCGTACCTGTGACCGTGTTTGTGATTATGTAGTTGTAGGTGTAGGGGGAGGAGCCGCCTGTGACAATGGCGTTGAAGATAACATATTGTCCAGCGTCTGCCAGGGAGTTTGTGTTTGTTAGGGAGACAGATGGCGGTGGCAGAAGAACAACTATCGGCGCATTATTCGAGTACGAGAACTCGGCTAACTGCCCGCTGCCCCCTATTCCGCCGGTCTCTGTTGCACTTCCGCCTGCTCCTCCCGAATAGGTATACGTACCTGGCGTATAGCCGCCGGATCCATAGGCGAGCATTATGACTCCGCCTCCACCACCACCTCCACCTGCGCTGGTACCTCCTCCGTGACCGCTTACGCCGCCGCCAGCACCACCGGCTACCAGCGTTGCGCCGCCGCTTATGCCTGCAGACTTTACGCTGCCGGTATCTAAACTGCCGGCTACCCCTGCTGCGGTTATTGTGCCGGCCACTATCTCGTTCGCCTGTATATAGATCCCATAGCCGCCGCTCCCCCCTGCAACGTCAGCGCTGCCGCCTCCTCCGGCGCCGGTCAGGTAACTGGAGAAGCCATTTGTGTACCATGTGTCTATGTTGGCATTTGACAGGGTCGGCGCACCTGGCGTAGACCCCGGAAGGCCCGCGTTGTTATCGCCTCCGCCACCGCCGCCGGAACCGGCATAGGAGTTCGGCTCGGACGTGCCTACCGCGTCTACGGCTCCGCCGTTGCCAGGGTTGCCTGTCGCTATTGTTCCGTCGTTGGTAACTATGCCGTTGGCGTAGATGTTGTAGCCGTCGGTGGTGAGCGTCACTCCTGATCCTATGGTAAGGCTGCCTACGACCAGGTCGCTGGTGAGTGCGTATGAGGTCGTGATGTCGAAGTTTGCGTTCGCTGATGTGTAGTATAAAGTTGGATCCACTGCGGTGTAGTTTGCGTTGCCAGCGGCCTCGAACACTATCTCCGTCTGATTTGATACAGGAATATCTGTAAGGTTGATGACATCGCTGACAGAGCTTGCTGCTACTGACCTGTTCCTGTACGGCTTGCCATCGACGTATATGGAGTAAGTATAATTGAGCTTGTTGCCCCTGAGCACCGAGCTTGAGAGGAGCGGGCTTAGGTTGTAGGTGTCCAGTGGTATGATCTCTGTGCCAACGCGCCTGAATGAGGAGCCAAGCAGGCTTACGGTGCCTGTCGTGGAGTTGACGGCCGTGCTTCCCACTTTTATACGAAGGTCTGGCACCGCCTTGGTGACGTTGACCACGTACGCGGTGCTGCCGTTGAGCATGTAGTAGAGCGTGCGGCCAGCGGTGACAGGGCTTCCCGACTGGTCTATGGCACCGTATGGAAGGCTAATGTTCTTCATGCTTATGCTGCGGCCTGATGCCCTTGCAGATGATATTGCACCGTCAAATCCCTCCTTGGTCATCGGCGTGCTGGTGTTGAGCTGGGCCAGAGGCACGCCAGGGATGCTAGCATGGTGCAGTGCACTTGCATTATTCGCTGCGGTAGTTGGTATTGTAGCCGTAGGCTGAGCTGTCGTGAGGTATGTTGATACCGTCGATGAAGCTGACGAGGTGGATGAAATGGATGAGGTAGATGAAGTTGAATTTGTGATGCCTATAAGATGCGCTATGGAGCTCACTATTCCAGAAAGTGTGCTTGAAATGGACAATGCCACGTGGTCCTGCACACTGCTGTGTGCACCGACATATCCGATGCCTGGCAGCGCGAGCAGTAATGCCATCGAAACTGCCAGAATGTAGTTGTAGTAGACTTGTGTGCTATGCGCCCTGTGAGCGTAGGAGAGTCCGGAATGCGCATTGCCCTTCAGGCCAGATACTATTGCTTTGGTGAAGAGATTGCGCTCAGTCAGATGTCCCACCAGTTATCCGCATTGAAGCACCATGGATTTGCCACATGCTATTTGGCGCATGTAAGCTGCAGGTTTCCCGAAGCATGAGGCGCGCTATTTGTTGCATATCCCTGGTACCGTCGGAGATTCCATCACCCGTATATCCCATTTGCTGCATGCTGGCGCCATCACACATACCAGATTTATTATAAATACCTTGTATGAGTTAAAAAAGGTTGCTATGCGTGGTTTGTATCCTGAGAAGTCGGCATTTGCACCCAACTACGTTATCAGATCCGAAAACCCCGCATCTTGCTCGCCTTTTTCACGTGTTCCTGGTATTTCAGACCCATGCTCACCTACTCTGATTGTCTAGAATGGAATGATGGAGTATTTCTTTCAGATTGGCTACCAAACAGGTCTGGAACAGCAGATAGACACAGTATCTCCAGGGTCTTTGGTCCTGTGGTCCGGGTAACCTTCTGGGATGCCGCCTTGACGAGATCCCTAGGTAATCCGGCATCCTTTCTATTGGTCCCATGCAGCAATTAGGCAGGTATTGAATACCCCAGGGTCCGTACGACCTTATGGCCAGAGCTATGGAGTGTTTTGCAGACTTCCTCCTCTTTATTACCTATGCACGATTTCATGCCTATCTTATGCGTTTGTAATTCCTCCTGGGCTTTTTTATGGTATGGTAGAGGAGTATGTTCACAAGGTAGTACATCAGGAAGCCGCTTACGCCCCATGCAGTTATTCTCCTAACGCTCGTGTACACCATTGCAGAGCCGCCGTACTTTATCTTCCCGTATTTCTTGAGCCGGCCGGACAGGTCCCAGTCCTCATAGGTAACAAATTTCTCGTTGAATCCTCCGGCCTTCCTGAAGGCGTCTGACCTCACTGCGAAGTTGGAGCCCACTATTGATGGCCTGTGCACGAGTATTGATGCTTTCACGAAATATACAGAGACGAACTTGTAGCCCCATTTGACCCTGGTGCTTGCCCTCTCCAATGGGCGTATTGGCCCGGTAGATGCGACAATGCCATCGTCCTTGAATATGCTGTGATAGGTCTTTAGCAGCCTGTAGGAGGGCTTTGTATCCGCATCCAGGAACAGAAGTATGCGGCCTTTTGCAGATGCTGCGCCTGCATTGCGCGCGCCTGCTGCGCCGTGCCTGCCTGATACTATAAGCTTCGCGCCGCTCTTTTTTACTATGCTCCTGGTCCTGTCCCTGCTTCCCCCGTCCACCACTATAGTCTCAAAGTCCCTAAAGGACTGCTTTGAGAGCCCGTAGAGCGCGTGCTTTATGTATTTCTCCTCATTAAGTGCAGGTATTATTACGCTTATTTCGGGCATCAGGAATTAGTCGGAGCCAAAAGCTTAAAACACCATGGCAATGCGCTTGCTAGCGCTACCTTACCGGTTCGTAATGCTCCATGGATCTGTGGAACAGATTGTACCTTGCCACGTTCGCGGCATTGAAGATGACGTACCTGGCCACGCCCCACCTGGCAATCCTTCTTGTGCTGGTGGCCACTACCGCGTCGTTTGCATACAGCACGCGCCCCATGGAGCTTAACCTGTGTGCAAGATCCAGGTCTTCGTAAGTGGCAAGAGACTCGTCGAACCCGCCGCAGTTTATGAATGCAGACCTGCGCACTGCGAAGTTTGACCCGCTTATTGCAGGTTTGCCCGTAACAAAAGACGCCTTGGCCAGAACCACAGATGCGAACCAGTAGCAGAACCTCATGAACCCGCTGGCCTTTTCAAGAGGCACAAGAGGCCCGGTTGCAGCCACTACACGCCTGTCGGTGAATAGCCGGCGGTAGGAAGCCAGCAGGCCCCTTGAAGCCATGGTATCGGCATTGGTAAACAGAATTATTCTGCCCCTTGCTGCGCGGGCGCCGGCATTTCTTGCTGCGCCTATATTCTTTTTGCGCTGCACTATGACATTTCCGTGAGGCCTTGCGATCTGCACGGTGCGGTCCGTGCTCTTGCCGTCAACGAATATGACCTCGAAGTCCTTGAAAGTCTGGCTTCTGATTCCCTTTATAACTGACATTATGTAGCGCTCCTCGTTCAATGCAGGTACCACGATGCTGATCTCGGGCATCCTAGTTTTTTTCATTGTTACCACATGCTGCGCCAGGTATTCTGGACTTTGTTCTCCTGCCTTGCCACCTTACTGCACGCCAATGCTCTTTGCTGCGCCGAATGCGTATGCCAGCGTCTTTTTCATGTTTTCAAAAGTGTCAATAGTGCTTATATCGTCATCCTTGGATACCCACATGAACTCTTTGGACTCGTTGGCTGCAACTGCGGAGCTGCTGCCGTCTTCAGCCACGCCCATATAGATCATGTCGAAGTGCATGTGCATCTCTGCGCTGTATCTGACGGTTTCGTAGAGAATGGCAAGAGGCAGGGGCTCTTCGGCCACATTCGCGTCGCCTTCAAGGCCCATTGGCCGCCTGCCAACGAGCCTTGCCCTGTATCCGGTTTCCTCAAGCACTTCCCTTGCAGCTGCATCCGTGGGAGTCTCGTTTTCATCCACATGGCCACCCGGGTACATCCACTTCCCGAGCTTCTTGTGCCTGTGGAGCAGTATCTTCCCGTCCTTGAACAGAATGCAGCTGGCGCAAATGCACTTCTTCACCATGGTATCACGCGTATGCCTCGTATATCTCTGCCGCCCCCCTTATCACTATGTATGCCAGCAGTATTGCCACGAGCGCGTAGCCGATTATAGCCGGATAGCCCCACACATACATCAGTGAAAGGTAGGAAAACGCAAGGAATTTGACGACATTTATGCCCCCGCGGCCTATGTTTGACGAGTAGACCTTCTGTGCAAACCTTGTCTTCATCTTCGACGATGTGCCTTTTGCAGCCATGAAAGCGTCGACGAACGAGTGTCTTATCACTGCTATGAACACAACAAACAAGGGTAGCACGCCGACATAGGTGTAGGTTATCCAGAGGATGTATTCTACTGCGCGGTCCCCGGCAACGTCTATCCTGGGACCGAACCTGGCATTCTTTGGCATGTGCGCCTTGTATTCCTTTACCATCGCATGGGCCTTGCGGTTCCCTGCAAGGGCATTTACATACATGCTGAACCCCACCTTGCCCCCGCTTGCTTCGTGCACAGCAAAGTATCCGTCAACTGCGTCCAGCAGCATGGCAACGGCTATTATCAGTGTTATTGCCAGAGGGTTGAATCTTGCAACTATAAGGTATGCTACTGCGACTATAAGTAGCACCCTGAGTACAGTCATTGCATCTGCTGATCGCATTATCTTCGCCCGGGCAAATAGTGTTTAGCATGCAAAGTCTTTATTAATTCAGCTTTGCAGTATAATTTTCTGAGTGCGCTGGCCATGATCAATCTTAACGAGAATGAGGAGAAGATACTGCAGTACTGGAAGGAGCATGACATAATGGGCAAGGTGAGGGCCAGGAATGCCGGACGCAGGCCCTTCTACTTCCTCGATGGCCCGCCGTTTGTGAGCGGCGATCTGCACCCGGGGCAGATGTGGGTCAAGTCCATGAAGGATGTATTCCTCAGGTACAGGAGGTTTAGGGGCTATGACGTATACGATAGGGCAGGATACGACGTCCACGGGCTGCCGATAGAGAAGAGGGCAGAGGCGCAGCTTGGCATCAGGTCGAAGAAGGAGATAGAGACAGTGGTGGGAGTGGAGAAGTTCGTGCAGACATGCAGGGACTATGTGCAGGCATACATCGGGAGAATGGACAATGACTACAGGAGGTTTGCAATATCCCTTGATTTCTCAAACCCGTACATACCCTCTACCAGGCAGTACATGGAAGCCGAGTGGGCGAACTTCAAGAGCATACACGAGAAGGGGCTGCTTTATAGGGACAAGCGCGCGACCACGTTCTGCACCAGCTGCGGGACTTCCCTTGCGCAGGGCAGCATGGAGGTCGAATACAAAAACGACAGCGACCCTTCCGTGTTGGTGGCATTCAAGGTCAATGCGAAGACATCAAAGCCCAGCATAAAGATAGGCGAAGAGCTATACCTGATGATATGGACCACCACGCCATGGACACTGCCGGCCAACATCTCCGTGGCAGCAAACCCCAGGGAGCAGTACATAATCGCGAGCATAGCAGGCAGGAGGTATGTTATGATGAAAGGCAGGCTTGATGCAATATCTGCGCTTCTTGGCGAAAGCGCTGTAGTCGAGGCGGAGTTCTACGGCAGCGAGCTTGATGGCATACGCTACATAAGCCCGCTTGAGGAAACCGTGCCCATGCAAAAGGAGCTAAGGAAATACCACAGGATCATAATGGAGGAAGGGCTGGTATCATCTGAAGAGGGAAGCGGGCTTGTGCACATAGCGCCAGGGCATGGCCTTGAGGACTATCTTGCAGGGAAGAGGAACAAGCTGCCCATATTCTCGCCTGTAGACATGCAGGGCGTTTATACAGCGCAGGCAGGGGAGTACGCCGGGCTCAAGGTGCCTGAAGAGGCCAATGCAAGGATACTGGATAGCCTAAAGGAGTCTGGCGCGCTCGTAAACAAGGGCAGCATAACGCACAGCTACCCGCATTGCTGGAGGTGCGACACTAAGCTGATATTCATAGCGACCGAGCAGTGGTTCGTAAACATACAGAAGGTAAAGAAGAGGATAATAAGGGAGAATGCCAAGGTTTCTTGGCACCCTGCGGAGGCCATGAAGTGGCAGGAAAGCGTGCTTCAAAGCTCCCCTGACTGGACGCTGTCAAGGCAGAGGTACTGGGGAGTGCCAATGCCAGTATGGGAATGCAGGTGCGGCGAGATTGCAGTCATGGGATCTGTTGAAGAGCTAAGGCGCAGGACCACTGACATAACGTATGTAGACTCGATGCAAGACCTTCACCGCCCATACATAGATGGCGTAGTGCTAAGGTGTGAGAAGTGCGGCGGCGGGATGCACAGGGTAAAGGACGTCCTGGACGTGTGGTTCGACTCGAGCAGCGCCTATCGGGCCAGCTTGACCCAGGAGCAGTTCGACAGGCTCTTCCCTGTAGATTACATACTTGAAGGCATGGACCAGCTTAGGGGATGGTTTCAGGGGCAGCTCAAGCTTGGTACAATAGTTCATGGCCGCAGACCATTCGACAACGTGGTCATAGACGGGATGATGCTCGGGGAGGACGGAAGGGAGATGCACAAGAAGCTGGGCAATTACATACCGCTGCCCGAGCTGCTAAACATATCGTCTGCAGACTCCTTCAGGCTGTGGTGCATATCGCATACCCCGCAGCTCGATTTGGTCATAAGCAGGGAGAAGATAGCCGAGGCAGGCAGGGCGATAGTGCTGCTTTACAACGTATCGAACCTCATGGATGAGTATTCTGACGCCATAGGATATAGGCCGCGAAAGGTTGGCAGGCCGCGCAAAGTTTCCGGGCTATCCGCACAGGATGCCTGGATAGTATCAAGGCTGAATTCCACTATAATGTCGGTGACCGATGCCCTGGAAGGGTACCAGGCCGATAAGGCAGCAGCCTTGCTAAGGTCATTTCTAACCGTAGACCTTAGCAGGTTCTACCTCAAGCTCGCAAAGAAAAGGATACTGTACGGTGACAGGAAGGAGGCGAAGGCCGTACTAGACGTGATAAGCTATCTGCTTTACAATGTGCTTGTGGCCATGGCACCAATAATACCCTTCTCCACCGAGAGGATATACCTTGACAGGTTTGGGCGCCGTGAGAGTATTTTCCTTGAGGACTGGCCAAGGGCAGACAGGCTGCTGATAAACAAGGGCATTGAGGATGATTTTGATATGGCACTGGGCGCCGTGACCGCGATACTTAGCGCAAGGGAGACGGCAGGGGTTAAGCTCAGGTGGCCCATATCAAGAGCTACAGTAGTGCTCCACTCTGACCGTGCATTCGATGCAGTGCAGCGCCTGGCTCCGATAATAGAGGAATATGCCAACGTGAAGAAGCTTGAGGTTGAGCGGGCGGAGGCGTCTGGAGTGGAAGTGAGGCCCAGGTTCGCAAGGATAGGGCCAGACTTCAAGGAGAATGCAGGAGCCGTTGCAGCGGCCCTGAGGTTGGCAGACGCAAAAGAGATGGCAGATACAATAGCAAGGGCAGGCATATACGTGCTGCACACGCAGAAGGGCGCATTTGAGGTAACGCAGGAGCACTTTGATACGCTTAAAAAGGCGGCGGGCGCGGACGTGGCAGTGTTCGAGTACGGCACCGCAGCAATAGACAAAGAGATAAATAGGGGTCTTTGGGAGGAGGCAATGCTCAGGGAGTTTGAGCGCGGAGTGCAGCTTGCCAGGAAGGAGATGGGACTGAAGAAGAGCGACAAGATAAGGCTGCATTACTCCGTATCCGAAGAGCTCGCAGGCATGCTTGAAAAGAGCCTAAAGCGACTGAAGTCGGACATAGGCGCCCAGAGCATAGTAAGGACAGAGCACGTTGCTGCCACGCTTGTCAAGGAATTTGAAGTGGAGGACGAAAAGATCTTGGTCGGGATAGATAAACTTTAGGTATGTGTTGAGATCCCTGTTGTTTTAGACAATTTTTGTCCAAAATAAGCATTCTAGTAACTAGTATACCCATTAGTTTTAGCTTGGTAGGTAAGTTTATATATTTAACCATACTTATATTATAATATAAGTTAGGTTGCTTGTATGGAAACACCGATCGAGAAGAAACTTTCAGACGAAGGCCAGATAGGCATAGCTAAGCTCCAGGATAGTTGCATAGAAGCCATATATAGCGTTGATCCTTCGGCGGTGCTGCATGGAGGCACTGCGATATGGAGATGTTATTCCGGAAACAGATTCTCAGATGACATAGACATATATCTTAGGACGAACAAGGAGATAAATGAAATTAGAAACAAATTGACTTTTGCCATGAATAGACGCGATGCCACTATAACTAAAAGTGCAGTAATAGGAAATTATAGCATATTTACAGTGGAGGGAGGAGAAGCGGAAATAAAGTTGGAGATGGGAAAGAATATGGATGGAATAAGGCCTGTTGAAAGAAACTATGAGAAAGTAAACGGCACGTACATCAGCATCCTAACTTTAACCCCGGAAGACTTTATCATAGAGAAAGTACAGACCTATAAAAGCAGAAAATATGTTAGAGATTTATATGACATATATCATCTCAGTGCTAGTATTCCCCAAACTTCGCAGTGCGCTAAGGTTATATGCAGTTTTTTGAAAGCCATACAGAAGCCGGTAGATGAAAATGCTCTTAAATCAATAGTTTATGCTGGAGCAGCTCCTTCATTTGATGGAATGGTAGATGCAATTAGAGGGCGTTTTTGTGAAGTACATTAATAAAATAAGGGATAATCTGTCCAAACAAGATTTCCCTGTGTTTACCATATATGATCTAAAATCAATGCTGGCTGCACGTAAGGCAAACAAAGAATATGCATACATGATGCTTCACAATCTAGCGAAAAGAAATGAGATTATTAGAATAACAAGAGGCGTGTACTCTTTTCATAAAGACGTCAGGATAGTTGGATTTGCCTTTCAGCCATTTTATTATGGTCTAGAAGATGCACTTACTATAAGGAAGCTGTGGGAGCAGGGATCAAATCCGGTAATAGTGACGCCGCGCAGAGTAAGGAATGGCGTGAGAGCTTTTAGTGGTAGGAACTACGTCCTGCACAGGATAAGCGGTAAACATTTCTTTGGTTATGAATTGCTTAGATATGGGAATATCTGGATACCAGTATCTGATACAGAGAAGACATTAATAGATTTTATTTACTTCAAGCATTATCTACGTGATGACGTGGCTATGAAGATGATTAAGCAGGTGGATGCTAAGAAGATGAGGAGCTACCTTAAGAGATATGACAAACGCACTGCAGATAAAGTGACGCATTTAGTTAAATGAGTTTGCTAGTTATGCTTCTTTTGTTACGCTCTTGAAGGTCTTCCTTGCAGGCATCTTGGACCAGCAGTCCTTGCAGATTACCAGCCTTATGGTCTTGCTGACCCTCCTTGAACTCTTAACACAATTAACGCACACCTTGCGCTTGCAGTAGTTGCAGGTGTTGTACTTGTAAAGATTATTGCTGCATCTTTCGCACATCACGTAAATCACACAAAATGAAGCGTTATCTATAATGTGCGCATGCTTTTAATACCTATTGTTGGAGGCCATCATCTTGCCGCGGCAAGGGCTATGGATATGTCGCTTGCCATTGCCTGCACCCTGCGGCGGATCTCCTCGCTTACTTTCTCTTCGGTCATGTCCTTTGGCCCAAGATCATAAGTTATGCTGCGCGATGCGTTTACCACTGCGCCAAGGCCATCCTTGTTGAAACATGGAACCACGTCTGCGCCGCTGCCCCCCTGCTTGCCATAGCCGGGCACAAGAAAGATTGATTTTGGGATGAGACTGCGTATGGCTCTTGCCTGCTCCGGGAATGTGGCTCCCACAACTGCGCCTATTGAGCTGTAGCCGTGCTCTCCGATAGTTCCCTGTGCAAGGCCATTTACCATGCCTGCAACCCTGCCATATATGGCGCTCCCGTCCTGGAGCCTTAGGTCCTGTATGTCTCCAGAACCTGGATTTGAGGTCTTCACCAGCACGAATATGCCCCTGCCGTATTCGGAGCATGCCTTTACGAATGGCTCTATGCTATCCCTGCCAAGATATGGCGATACGGTGAGGCAGTCGGCATCAAGTGCAGAGAAATCGCTGCCGAATGCAGCCGTCTTGCCAAGGAACGTGTTTGCATATGCCTGCGCGCTTGCCGCTATGTCGTTGCGCTTTCCGTCGATTATCACAATAAGGCCGCGGGACTTCGCATATTTTACGGTGTCTTCAAGAGCAAGCATGCCGCCCATGCCGTACTGCTCGTAGAACGCGCTCTGCAGCTTGACTGCAGGCACTATGTCGGCCACGGCATCTATGATGCAGTGGTGGTATAATGCTATGCTCCTGCTGACAGCCTGGGCAAATTCGCTCTTGTCTTTTGGATTTGGCTGGACGGCGAAGGCGGGCATCTGGTCTATCCTTGGATCAAGGCCCACTATGCAGGGATTGCCCTTCTTTAGCACCTCGTCTATCATCCGGTCAGCAAAGTTTGAGTTCACGCTACCTGGTATCAATTGCACGGACCAGTTATAAATGTTCTTGGTCTTTTCATTAGGGAGGAAAATGGCGCGTATAGCTATAGAGACCTATGGATGCACGCTGAACAGGGCGGACAGCGACATAATGGAGAATGTGCTCGCATCTGACGGGAATGCTGTCCAAACCGGATACAGCCGCAGCTACGAGGGTTTTGATTATGTCATAGTGAACACATGCACAGTGAAGAGCCCTACAGAGACCAGGATAATTGACAGGATAAAGAAGCTTTCGGCAGGAGGAGTGCGACTGATAATAACAGGTTGCATGGCAAGCGCCAACTCCGATATGATACTAAGGGCTGCCCCTGGAGCCAGCATAGTCACGACAAGCAACATACACAGAATATCAGATGCTGTGGCGCAGCTTGCTGCTGGAAGGAGCAGGGTGGACTACTCAGGTTACAGCAGGGTGGACAAGCTTGCCTTTGGAGGTGCAAAGGGAGCAGTCATATCCAGGATAGCCATAAGCGAGGGCTGCGTCAGCTCGTGCTCATTCTGCGAGACAAGGTTCGCAAGGGGGCCGCTCAACAGCTTCCCGCATGAGGTTATACTCAAGGCCATAGAGATGAATGTGAGAAAGGGCAGCAGGGAGATAGAGCTGACATCGCAGGATGTGGGAGCGTATGGGCTTGACAGGAAAACAGACATAGCAGAGCTCCTTGCCGGGGCTGCAGGCATAGAGGGCGATTTCAGGATCAGGGTTGGAATGCTCAACCCGGAGCATCTCCACAGGTACATCGACAGGCTGATAGAGGCGCTATGCATGCGCAGCGCATACAAATTCCTTCATCTTCCGCTGCAATCTGCCAGCAACTCTGTGCTCAGGAGCATGGGCAGAAATTATACCATTGAGGAATTCATCGGGTACGTGGATGAGATAAGGGCAAAGGTAAGAGGCGTGAGCATAGAGACGGACATGATCGCTGGCTATCCGGCAGAATCTGAAGGCGACTATTGCGACTCGCTCTCGTTTCTAAGGAACATAAGGCCGGCATTCACCAACGTCTCGAAGTTCTGCGCTAGACCCCATGCAAAGGCCTGCGGTATGCAGCAGCTTGGCAACAGGATTGTGAAGAGCAGGAGCAGCGAGATGTCCAGGGTGGCAAGGCAGGTGCAGAAAGAGGATCTAGGAAAGCTTGTGGGTAGCAGGGCGAGCGCGCTTGTTACGGAGCAGAATGAGAGGTCGTTTGTGTGCAGGGATGACTACTACCGCATAATAGCGCTGCCAAGGCGCACGCCCGGCATAACGCTTGGTAGCAGGATCGATGCGGAGATAACAGGCAGCACTTCCGTATGCCTTATAGGCAGAGCATGCGCTACTCGTTCGCCTTCATGAACCTGCAGTTGGCCCCTATCTGCTCGACTGCATTGTCCAGAGCCTGCTTCAGGTCGGGCCTGTAGTTCTTCTTATCCCTGAAGAAGGACCAGACGGCATCCCTGTCCTGTGCGCTGCCAAGTATGCCAAGATTGGCGATGTATCTTGGCAGCATGTGGGTCCCGCTGGGATACCTGTTCATGAGGCTGCGCCAGTTGTCCATAGTCCACCCAAGCATCAGCCTTCTCCCTACAGGGGTAGAAGAGGTTATGGCAGGTATGGCGTAGGCATCCTGCAGGCGCACCTTGTCTGTAAGCGAGTATTCCAGCGACTCCGTTATGAGCCTTGGGTCGCTTGGCATTGATATGGCCCTGAGCAGCCTGTTCTTTTCCTCTGGCAGGCTCTCCTTCTCAAACCTCGCCCTCATGACATCAATATCCTCCTTGCCGCCTGTCCATACCCCAATTGCGTACACTGCGCCGCGTATGTTAGGGTCTATGGCAATGCCGTTATTTATGAAACCGTTGAACAGCGAGCGGGCTTTGTCTATGGTGGGCCTGTGGCCTGCCATACCTGCCTCCAGTATCGCAGCTGACCTCATGTGCGTGTCCGATGGAGGCTCTCCCTTCCTCACGCTCCACCCCAGCCGGCTTACAAGCTCGCTGGCGAACTTTATGAGCAGGTCCCTTGGCCTTGGGTTGTTTTTGTAGTACAGCATGTCGTGTATCCATCCGAGATGGCCAAGCACATTTGAACTGAGCGGATAGTCAGAGTTGAAGCAGTATCTCTGTGCGAAGTCAAGATACTTGCTTGCACTTGCCCTGCCAGACCTGCTCCTGGAGAACACATCCTGCTCCACGCCCCACGCATCCACGCTGCCAAGCTTCTTGCCGCTGATCATCTCGCCAAGCGCCGCAAGTTCATCGTCCCCGTATGTGACCCGGTATAGCCCGCTCTGGCCCAGGTTGAGTTTTATCCAGTCGCCGTTTGATGCATCTATGCTGGCATTGCTGCGCTCCATGAGCATCTTTCCTTCCCTCCCTGAAACAGAGTAGTGCACAGGTATTGGCCATGTCAGGGCGCTGGGTGTGCCTTCCAGCAAAAAGAACCTCTTCTGCCTGAGCCTGAACCCGCCTGGGCCCCTGGCCACGTCTATGACAGGGTATCCGGGCTTTTCTATCCAGTAGCTTGCCACCTTCTGCACCTTTGCCCCTTTGCTGCTGTGCCCGGCGGCCTTCTCTATGGATCCCCACAGGTCCGAGCGGGTTGCATTGGAGTATGCGTGAGCCTTTAGGTATCCGTGCAGCCCCTTCCTGAATGCGTCTGGGCCTGCATAGTCCTCTATCATGTTAAGCACTGTGCCGCCCTTCTCGTAGCTTATCTCGTCGAATATCTGGTCTATCTGCGCCGGCGAATCCACATGTACGCTTATAGGATGCGTTGACTTTAGCTGGTCCGCGCCAAAGGCAACGGCTATGACCTCGGTAAGATAGTCTATCTTGACCTTCCATTCCGGGAATGTTGCATCCATGGCCTTGTAGCTCATGAACGTGGCGAAGCTCTCGTTGAGCCACAGGTCGTTCCACCATTTCATCGTAACAAGGTCCCCAAACCACTGGTGCGCCAGCTCATGCGCTATGACCTCAGCGACCCTCTGCTTGACTGCAACTGCGCTCTGCTCGTTTATAAGCAGCTCTGCCTCCCTGAAAGTTATCGCGCCCCAGTTCTCCATAGCTCCTGCAGCAAAATCAGGGATGGCCAGGAAGTCCACCTTTGGCAGCGGATACCTTATCCCAAAGTACTTTTCGTAGAACTTTATCGAGTCTATGGCATATTTCATGGGAAGCCTGGCAAGGCGCCCGTTGCCCGGAGTCGTTATGACCCTCACCCTTATGCTTGCGGCCTTGCCGTGCGCATAGTCGTAGTTTCCGACGCCCAGATAAAGCAGGTATGACGACATTATTGGAGTTGGATGGAACTGCACCCTCTTCATGCCCTTGCCAAGGTCGGTGGTCTTTGCAGCAGGCATGTTGGATATGCAGTCCAGCCCCTTCTCCACAGTCATTGAGACCCGGAATACGGCCTTGAACTCAGGCTCGTCGAAGCATGGGAAGGCGTTCCTTGCATTGGCCGCCTCGAACTGCGAGCTCAGGATGTATTTGGCCTTGCCCTTGGAACGGTACATGCTTCTGTAAAAGCCGTACATCTTGTCGTTGTGGATCCCTGTGAATTCGATCCTTATCTCTATCTCCCCGCTGACAGGATCAGGAAATGACAGCATTATGCGCTCAAGCCTGTCATCATAACGGACCTTTGCCCCCTGCTCCTTTGCACCGGATACTACGGCTGCCTTCTTGATTTGCAGCTCCTTGGCGTTAAGCGCTATCCCCCTTGTCTTCTTGGACACAAACGCGCGTATGGACTCGCTTGCAGAGTATCTGAAGGTCTTTAGGTTGGGCATGAAATCGAGCGTGTATAGGATAGGCCTGACGTTGCCGCCCAGCGTCTGGTGCTGCTTGCCGCTATTTGCCGCGTTGCGTTTCATTGTGCGATCAGCCCGATTGGTCCTTCAAGAACCCCATTATCTCGTCTTCATGTCCTGCTGGACTTACTTTCGGATATACCTTAATTACCTTTCCTTTTTTGTCTATTATGTAGGTCTTCCTGAGGGTGCCCATGCCGAATATGCCCCTGCTGCCGTATGCGCCGTATTCTTTTATCATGTTATGAGAAGGATCTGACAGCAGCAGGAAGCCAAGGCCGTACTTTGATGAGAATTTGCAGTGCGAGTCGTAGCTGTCGTTGCTAACGCCGACCACCTGTGCGCCCATTTTCCTCAGCTCGCCAAGCTTGGAGTTGAACCCCTTTGCCTCGATCGTGCAGCCCGGAGTATTGTCGCGGGGATAGAAGTAAAGCACAAGATACCTGCCAAGGAACTCCTTGAGGCTGTGCTTCCTGCCGTCAGAGCCATCAAGCGAGAAATCCGGAGCCTTTGAGCCTGATTCAACCATCCAGTCACCAGTTACGATTGCGCCATGTATAAATATAAATCTTATAAACGATAGGGTGTTGTTAAGTCTACAGGTGTGAGCATGCCTTCCATCATAGAGCGTTTATTTGGAGGTAAGAGGAGCAGCGCAGCCAGGGTTACTGTGACGAGCATAAACCTGAAGTTCATGGGCAATTCGCACGGTCTGGACGGAATGGAGATAAACGCCCCTGAATTCGATGTCAGCATACCGTTCCAGAACAAGATGGGTAGCGGCCTGCTTCCGGACAATCTCAAGGGCCCGCCGCTTAGGATAACAAAAATAGTTGTAGGCGAGCCGTTTGCGCTGCTGGATGTGAGCCCTAAGCTGCCTGTTGAAGTGCAGTACATGGGCAGGATCATGTTTAAACTGAGAATACGGGCTCCTCCAGTCACCTACGAAGGCCCTCTCTCAATAAACTTCGGCAACGACTCTGCGGAGAACATAACGATAAACATAAAGAAAGTGATGCTGCACTACAAAGAAAAGGCGGTTGAGCTCGAGGAGTCGTCCATAGGCGCAAGCATGCAGAAATCCCAGCTCTTCAAGGAGAGCATACAGCTCTACAAGATAGTTTCCCTGGGCGACGCCATATCGTCCGTGCAGGTGAGCAGGCCGTTTGAGCTTGTGAGCACAGACCCGAAGCTTCCGGTAAGAGCCGACAGGAAGGACAGCTATATACTTGGCATGTATCTCAAGTGCCCGGACTTCAGCTATGCCGGGGACCTTGATATAACCTTCTCGTGATGCAATATGCACTATGTCGTATCCGTGCCTGTGGATGAGAACCTTGCCGGGTTCATTGGGAAGAAAGGATCCGAGGATGGCCTTGTATTCTACAACAGGAAGGTTGAAGAGGACACCATAGTCGCCATAATGCCTGCAAACAGGGAAGGAAGCATGCACTACAACATGGCCGAATCGATGCTAATAGCAGGGCAGATAGCGATTTCTACTGCAAGCGTAGACAGGCTGCTTGGCGAGGTCATAGTGGCCGCTTCCCTGCTTAAAAAGCACGTTATGCTGACTGATGACAACGACGTATCAGGCATGGTCAAGGGCCTGCTTGGGGACTATGAAGTCTGCAGCAGGGACGTGCTGCTATCAAGGATAACATCCGAAAAGGGGCAGCATGAGGGTGAGCTAAGGATAGACATAGACAAAGCCTTCCCGGTAAAGGGCATCGGCACTGTGCTGCTTGGGATAGTTACAAGAGGGACCGTAAGGGTGCATGACCAGCTGCACCACAGCTCAGGCAAGCAGGTTCTCATAAAGTCGATACAGAGCCAGGACATGGATGTGCAGGAGGCTGGATATGGATGCAGAGTCGGGCTTGCAGTAAAGGGAATAGAGCATGATGAGGTTGACAAGGGCGATCTGCTGTGCTCAAAGCCGTTCCGTAAGGCAAAAACACTGGATGCTGTGCTCGCATCCAGCCCATTCGCTAGGGAGAAGGCTGCGCAGGATTCCAGGTATCTTGCGGTGTCAAACTTCTCGCGCTCGGTGTGCAAGATAGATGCCATAGAAGGCCAGAACGTGAAGATCTCGCTTGAAAAGCCCCTGTCTGTGCTTTTGGGGGACACGTTCGTCCTCATATCAGAGAGCAGTCCCAGGATATTCGCATCAGGGACTGTGACAGCGACTGCGTAGCATGCGTTGTCAGCTTGCTGCCCACAGCTCCCAGAACTGGTCGCGCAGCTTGCGTATCTCTTCGGCCGAGCGTATGATGCCCATGTGCTCCACGTTCCTGTGCATGCCGCTGTAGGTGAGGTTTGCAGAGCCCGTCATTGCTGATTGGCCGGATATGTACATCTTGGCGTGAACGAACCTGCGCGGAACCCTTACGTATACGTTGCTCCTTATCCTGTGGTGTTTTGCTGTGCCTATAACAGCAGGTACTGCGGCTACCAGCAGGTATGCGCCGCCTATCCCTGCCAGTGCGAGTGCATACAAAAGCAGGGCGGAAAGCAGAGTGTATGCAGCTATCCACAGCCTGCTGCCCCCCTTGCCAAGGACGTCGAGTATGCCGCCATCCGAGGAGGACGTTATTACGTAAGTGCGGCCCTTGCGTGCGCGCGCAGCCAGCTTGCGCGCGTAGTACATGTCTATGTATGGCGATACTATTAGAAGCTCTCCGCGCGAATCTATCATTCCGTCGATATTCTTGTAGCCGTCGCTGCCGTAGCGGTACAGGCTGCGCGGCGCCTTTTTGAAGAACATGGATATATACTGCCGAAGCCAGATATTATTCCTTTGCCCTGGATCCATATCCGGCGACCTAACGAAAACCTGCGCAGGCTACATACCTTTTTATTCCTTGGTCTGTCACTAATGATCGATTATATGAAGGCCGAAACCCTTCTGTTCATGGTCACAGTGGTGGCAATACTTGTTCTCGGGGCAGTTGTTGCCCTTGTCACAGTTATGCCAGCAGGCGCTAAGAGCGCCAGTTCTTCTTACATAACAGTAACTGCTTCGGGCATGGCCTACGCGTCGCCGCAAAATGCCACAGTGTATGTAACGATGAACGGCAGCGGGAACGATTCCGCGATAGCAACGGCCAACCTATCCCTGGCGCTAAGCAATTTCAATTACACCGTAATGAAGTACGTTGGAGGAAACAGTAGCAGGATAACTACCGAGTCGTATACGCTATACAAAGTCTACAACAAAAGCGCATACGTTGCCACAGAATCCGTGTCGGTCTCGCTACCGGCAATACAGAACGTTAGCGCTATGCTCGGCGAACTGTCCCATCTTAAGAACACTTATATAAACGGGGTTGACGCAAAGCTCTCTGCGCAGCAGGTGAGCCAGCTTACAGGCAGTGCCTTATCTTCTGCTCTGAATAATGCGACTTCCCAGGCACAGGTGCTTGCAGGAAGCGCAGCGCTCACAGTAAGGAATATAACTGTCTCGAAGGGCTATCCGGTATACCCATACGGCTCCTTCGCAAGCTCGGCCGCGCCTGCCCCAGGTCCAAGCCCGATATTCTACAACGGAAGGCAGGGGGTTGTGGAGGAAGTGACTGTGCAGTATTCGTACGGCGGCTGATGCTAATCCAGCTTGCCCATGTAACCCCTTAGCCCTGCCATTCTTGAGCGTAGTCTGCCCTCCCTGCGGCCCTTCACCATGGCCGCCCACTCCTTGGACTTCCTTACAAACACACTCTCAGACACATATGCATGCTTGACGTGGATCTGCAGATAGGAGTACAGCTCTGGGCTTGAGCCGACTATGCTGTTCACGAAGGACTTTAGGTACGTGAAGCTGGTGCTGCTTGCAGGCAGGATGCTGTGCATCCCAAGTTCCCTCCATGTATCCGCAGTGACAAAGCCTATGAAATGTGTGAGGGAAAGCATGCTGCCTATTGCTGCATCGTGCTTCTTTGGGCCCATAAGCACCACAGTGAACCCCATCCGGCGCAGGTAGGGCTCAAGTTCCAGGGCAAATCCCCTCTCGGCTGCGCTTGTAGGGGTGAGTATGAAGTTCTGGCCTTGTGGGCTTGCAAGAGGGCCGAACATGGGATGCGTGCCAAGCGTTATGGCTTTGCCCATGTGCCTGTGCATTGCCTTGACCGGCATCTCCTTCACAGATGTTATATCAATCACCCTCTGCCCGGGCCTTATATAAGGGCCTATATTTTCCGCTACATTGCCAAAGGACTGCGGCGAGACTGCTATCATTACCAGCTGTGCCTTTGACAGCCCCTGACCGATGCTGCCTGAATGCACTCCCAGTTTTTTTGCTATTCCTGCGCACTTGGCTTTGTTTCTTCCGTACAGTGTGACCTGCGCGCCGTGCTCCCTGAAGAGCTTTGCAAACCACTGGCCCATCTGGCCTGATCCCCCGACTATGGCAACACTCTTTGGGCTGAACATGCAAAAACCGCTATCTTGCGCTGCGATACGATCCCAGTATCTTCACGAAGTCAGCGGCATCGTGCAGTTCCCTTATGGCCTTGCTTATGTTCCCATCAAGCATGCTGCCCTCGCAGTCTACGTAGAAGTTGTATTCCCACGGCATGCCAGGTATAGGCCTTGAGGCTATGTGAAGCAGATTTACCTTATTTTTGGCAAAGCAGTTAAGGGCATGGAACAGCGATCCTGGCCTGTCCTTTCCCTCAAATGCTATGGAAGTCTTGTTCCATTTTTTTGTATTGTTCTGCTTTGCGACGACCATGAACCTTGTGAAGTTGTTTTTGCTTGACTGTATGCCTTGGGCAAGCACTTTCATGCCGTATGCTTTTGCTGCCCTGCGGCTTGCTATTGCAGCAGAATCCTTGAGCTTCTTTTCCCTGAGCATCTTGACGCTCCCCGCAGTGTCGTAGAAAGGTATTGCATTGAGCCTGCGCCCTTCGAGGTATTTCCTGCACTGTCCAAGTGCCTGCGGATGCGAGTATACGTTAGCCACATCGCCCAGATTCACGCCTGGATTGGATATGAGGCAGTGCTCTATTTTTACTATCTCCTCCCCGGTTATCGTGAGATTTGATTCCAGCAGCAGGTCGTAGGTTTGGGTTACTGGCCCCTCTATGGAATTCTCTATGGGCACAACGCCATAGTCGATGCCATTATCTACCGATTCGAATATCTCCGCAAGGAACCTGAATCCCTTAAGAGCTGCAGAGCTCCCGAAGTACTGCATTGCAGCCTGCTCGCTGTATGAGCCTGGTTCCCCGTAATACGCAACCTTTGGCAGGGTTTTCATTGGATCGTGCTTGCGTGTAGTTCGCATCCGCAGACTGCGGATCATCTTTTCTGCGCCAGGGAGCGCAGCCTATCCTGGACCTCCTTGGTCTGGTACTTCTGCGGGTCGCCAAGGTAGTCTTTTATCGTCTCGTATTCCACTTCTGACAGCAGCTCCTTTAGCCAGTCAAGGCCCTTTGACTTGAAGGGGATGATGGAGTGGAGGTTTATTCCGGCCTTACCTGCAGCCTCTGCGCCTCCCTGCTCCCTGTCCAAAAGCACGAAAACGTCACTCACAGATACGTCTGTGGCGTTCCTTCTTTGCACTTCCTGCTCTATCTGGCTCTTCGCCAGCAGCTTGCTGTCGAACCTCGTCACCAAATCATCCATTATGGCAAGCCTGT
>JAJZJQ010000017.1 GCA_021851065.1 Microcaldota archaeon | reverse complement strand
CTTGAACTTTTCCTGCGCTTCGTGGAGAAGATAGTTGTAGAGTTCCTTGCAGAGATACATCTGGTGATTTAGGATAGCCTGATGCTCCTTTGAAGGATATGCGCGGAACTTGAACGCAGTTTTCATGGCGACCATAGTTATCCCCTCATCAAAATCTATATACGTTGCGGTGGGCTTATATCCCACCTTTGAAGAGTGTGGGTTTTACGCACACATAGATAAAGCAGATGTGGATGCAATAAGAGCTGCAGTGGAGCTTGGCGTTACACACATAGACACGGCTGAGCGCTACGCCAGTGGTCATGCGGAAGAGTTGGTAGGCGAGGCCATAGGCACAGTTTCAACAGGAATAGCCTGTTTATCGTATCCAAGGTGGCCAGATACAATCTTGCCTATGAGGACATAATGAACTCGGCCCGAAAGAGCCTGGAAAGGCTGAAAACACCATATATGGACCACCTGAAGGAGAATCTGGGATCCGTAGGATGGACCATGAAGAAAGACGACGTAGAAGCCCTGAGAAACGGCTTTCCTGGGCAGCAGGATGTCTCAGACAGTGTGCATTTGATTGGCTGAGAATGCAGCAGCAGGGCGACGGTAAGCACCGACAAAAACATCACCTATAAAAAGATGCAGTGCATAAGTGTATAACGTCAGTTTTAACACTCAATAGGTGATAGCATGGCTGCAAACCAGGAATTTGATGCTAAGATAACGCAGATAAAGCAGCAGATTGACGTATTGCTGAATGATAACAGCGTTCCGCGCAACGTGAAGAATGCATTGGGCGAGGCACGCAAGGCCCTTGACCAGCCTGAATCAGGGTATTCTGTGCGATCGTCTGCAGCAACATACAAGATAGACGAGATAAGCAACGACATAAACCTCCCTCCTTACGCCAGGACAGTAGTGTGGAACATACTGAGCATGCTGGAATCCATAAAGGAGTGAAATTCCACAGATAAATGCTGCGTTGGCACGCGTTATTTAAGCTGGAATGGCAGATATGTGGGTCTGCTTGGGGTGCAAGTGCATATGCCTGATACTGTTTTGGTTCAAGAACTCGCAAGCAGGCTTGTTGGAGTGGCCATCATAAGCTCCGATATAGCTGACAGCGACCTTGACGGGCACGTAGTAGAAGAGCTTGTGTCGCTCGTGAACAGCTACTGTGAGTCGCTAGAGAAGCCAGTGCTTCTTGATAGGGCTGTGATATCACAGGTAATAGGCAAGGCACATCCCCGTCCAGCGGCCCAGAAGGTCGAGGTTGTAGGCGCCTTGGACTTCAGGCCTGTTGCAAAGGAGATTGAAGGAAGGTTCTCAACTAGGAGCGTAGATACAGGAAAGACAGCAGGAACTGTTGCCGACTTCACGGGCTACTTCAACGACAGGCTTGCCAGGATAAAATCGGCAATCTATGAGGGGCAGAGCGGCAAGATGGCCGGAATGACCCACAGCATAGAGAGCATAAAGCAGTATACAGCAGGCAGGGAGATAATAATAGCTGGGATGGTATACGACAAGTTCATAACCAAGAATGGCCATGTGCTTGTCACTGTAGAAGACGATACAGGTATTGCGAAGGTGCTGTTCATAAAGCCGCAGCACATGGAGGGGCGCATGGCGGATCTGTTTACTAGCGCAACCAGGATAGTTAACGATGAAGTGATAGCGGTTAAGGGTAAGATATCTGGACCTTTCGTGATGGCCAGCGCGCTTGTGTATCCAGATGTCCCAGTGCACCAGCGCAGGCAGACCAGCGATGACATAGCCATTGCTTTCATGTCTGATGTGCATGTAGGGAGCAAGCTTTTTATGCAAAAGCAGTTCGACAAGTTCCTTGACTGGATAAACGGCAAGGTGGATTACAGGAGGGATCTTGCAGGGAAGATAAAGTACATTGTAGTAAGCGGCGACCTGGTAGATGGAATCGGAGTATACCCAAACCAGGACAAGGAGCTTTCCATAGCAGACATATACCTGCAGTATAAGGAGCTTTTCAGGATGCTTGTGGAAATCCCCGAGTATATACATGTGTTCCTGCTCACTGGTAATCACGATGGTGTGCAGCGCGCAGAACCTCAGCCGCAGTTGCCTGAGGAGTTCTATAGGGATTTTAAACCAAGCAACATACACCTAGTCTCGAATCCCGGATACGTCACTGCAGAAGGAATCAAGGTGCTTGGCTACCATGGCACCTCCCTGGACTCGGTTATACAGGGCATACCAGGCTGCAGCTACTCAAAACCCGAAGGGGCCATGCTGGAGGTGCTCAAGAGAAGGCACCTTTCCCCAATATACGGGGATAATCCTATCGTCCCTGCCAAGAGTGATCCGATGGTGATAGACCAGGTGCCTGACGTTCTGCACATGGGCCACCTGCATAAGAACGGCTATTCGGAGTACCATGGCACCATGATAGTAAACAGCGGCACATGGCAGGCTAGGACCTCTTATCAGGTGAGGCTTGGCCATATGCCAACGCCAGCCATACTGCCAGTTTATGAGGGGAAGCAGATGACGATGTCGGCCGTAGACTTCAATACAGCGTTCTAGTGATGCCCATGGATATTGCCCCTTATTTCAGCACGCTGTCCTCTGAGTTCGAGAAGGCATACGCAGTGGCTAAGAAGGCTAGGGCAAAAGGCCTTGACCCAAAGGAGACGGTTGAGATATATCCTGCTCCTGATCTTGCTAGCAGAGTAGAGGGGCTGATAAACATCAGTGGTCTTGCCGAGATGATAAGGGGCCTGTCTAAGGGCCAGTCGAGGGGGAAACTGGCATTCAATGTAGTAGAGGAAATATGCAAGAATCCGAAGTACGATAGCTATGAGATGATGCGCAGGATAGAGCTTGCGGTTAGGGTAGGTTCGGCGATACTTACAGAGGGGATACTAGTGGCCCCAACAGAGGGCATAACAGGAGTGCGCAGATACAGGAATCCCGACGGGACGGATTACATGGCAGTGATGTATGCAGGACCAATAAGGGGCGCAGGAGGAACTGCAGCCGCCCTTTCAGTTGCCCTTACAGATTACGCAAGGAGAATATTCGGGATAGGGCAGTACAAACCAACCCAGGACGAGATAGAAAGGTATGTGGAGGAAGCCGAACTGTACCACACAAGAGCAGCAAGGCTGCAGTACAAGCCTTCCGACGACGATTTGAGAGTCATAGTGGGCAACTGCCCTGTATGTGTGGATGGTGTGCCCACTGAGACCATAGAGGTTGGGGTGCACGCAAATCTCAAGAGGATAGGTTACGACGGCAAGGAAGTTATGCTGTCCAACAAGGTAAGGGGCGGTATCGCCCTTGTGCTGTGCGAGGGCATAGCCCAGAAGGCCAAGAAGCTCCTAAAGGAAGTGAAGCCTTTTGGATTGGAGTGGGAGTGGCTGAATAATGTGATAAAAGTCGATGTGAAGAAGAAGGAGGGCGAGGCGAGCAGGTCGGTCTTCCTTGAAGAGCTTGTAGCAGGCAGGCCGATACTCGCATATCCAAATTTCGTTGGAGGGTTCAGGCTTAGGTATGGGAGGAGCAGACTTACAGGGATAGCTTCGAAGGGATTTAACCCGGCAACCATGATAATAACGATGGGGTTCATAGCCACCGGTACGCAGCTTAAGATGGAGTCTCCTGGGAAGGGCTGCATAGCAGTGCCTGTAGACACAATAGAGGGGCCTTTCGTGAAGCTCAGGTCCGGGGAGACGATGAGGATAAACGACGCCGAGACCGCAATGAGATACAAGGATGATGTGGTAAAGGTGATCTCGATAGGGGATATACTGATAACCCTGGGAGATTTCAGGAAGGCCAACTCACAGCTAAAGCCCACAAGCTATGTAGAGGAATACTGGGAGCAGCAGCTCAAGGCTGCAGGATTTGACGGGCAGATTGAACACGGATCTATTGGCTTTGATGCTGCCTACGAGCTATGCATGAAATACGGGGTGCCGATGCACCCGAAATTTCTCTACGAGTTCCAGGCAGTCGGAAAGGCAGCCATAGAGGAGCTCGCAATGCACATAATACGCAATTCTGAGATATCTGGAGCCAGTCTGGGGGAGGTTCAGGGAATTTACATGCAGGCGCATGATGGAGTGAGGAGGAGTCTCGAACTGTTAAACGTGCCTTCGAAGCCGGATGGGGACAGGATAGTAGTAGTGGGAGACTATGCAAAGAGCCTTCTGGCCTCGCTTGGATTTGTGGATAAGTCAGGAGGCATTGCCGCAAATGAGCTTGTTGCAGGAAAGTACGACATGAGCGCGCAGGATGCCCTTTCAATGCTGGCCTTGGTGTCGCCATTCAAGCTTCCGAAGAGATCCACATACATAGCTGCCAGGATAGGCAGGCCTGAGAAGGCAAAGGAGAGGCTTATGAAGCCTGCACCGCATGCCCTTTTCCCAATAGGCAGCTATGGTGGCAGGGACAGAAACGTGACATACGCATATGTTATGGGGTCAAAGAAATTCAGGGCAGATATCAATGTAGACATGGCACGCTACAGGTGCCGTGGATGCAACAGGGTAATAGCTGGGGAATACTGCTATGACTGCAACAGGAGAGCGGTGATAGAGAGAACCTGCCCCAACTGCAATGCGGTTGTGGATGGGCTTGAGTGCCCAAGATGCAAGAAGGAGACGGTGGCTTATGAAAGCAGGGCCCTGGATCTTTCAAAGCTTGCGTCCGACTCCATGAAGAGGCTTGGAATAAGCAGGCTGCCACCGGTGATAAAGGGAGTCAGGGGCATGACGAGCAGAGACAGGATAGCAGAGCCCCTTGAGAAAGGGATACTGAGGGCCATGAACGGCGTGTACATATTCAAGGACGGCACTGCCAGGTTTGATGCAACCGATGTGCCTATAACGCATTTCTACCCCGATGAGATTGGAGTGGGCGTGGAGAAGCTAAGGGAGCTTGGATACACTACAGACTACAGGGGCAATGAGCTGAAGGAAGGCTCACAGCTTATAGAGCTAAGGCATCAGGATGTGATACTGAACAGGAGAGGCGCAGATTATATGCTAAGGACGTCCAGGTTTGTTGATGCTATGCTAGCCGGGCTTTACGGGCTTGAGCCTTTCTATAACGCGAACAGCATGAATGACATGATAGGCAAACTCGTTATAACGCTATCTCCGCACACTTCGTGCGGCGTGCTGAACAGAATAATAGGGTTTACTGACGCAAGTGTCGGATTCGCCCACCCCTATACAGTCACTGCGCGAAGGAGGAATTGCGATGGAGACGAGGATACAACGATGCTGCTGCTCGATGCGCTTATAAACTTCTCCAGGGACTATCTGCCACAGACAGTAGGCGGCACAATGGACACCCCGCTTATACTTACGCTTAACGTCAAACCAGAGGAAGTCGACGATGAGGTGCACGTTATGGAAACTGTGGAGAGATACCCTCTTGAATTCTATGACAAGACATATACATATGCATATCCGTCAGAGGCAAAGGTTCCTTGCGTAGAAGACAGGCTTGGAAAGGCTGAGATATATTTTGACATAGGGTTCACGCACGGCACTGGGCCTCTTGCAGTAGGATATTCGCCCAGAAGGAGCACGTACACCAAGCTAAAGACCATGCAGGAGAAGCTAGATGCAGAATTCAGGCTCATGGAGATGCTCGAATGCGTGGATATACGCGACGCGGCAAGGAAGGTAATATTAAGCCACTTCATACCGGATCTCATAGGCAACCTGCACTCCTTCTCCAAGCAGATATTCAGGTGCTCGGTGTGCAATGCCAAGTACAGGAGGGTGCCGCTCTCCGGAGTATGCCGCAGGGAGGGGGGCAAGCTGCTGCTCACAATATCGAAAGGCAGCATAGAGAAGTACCTTACCGTAGCCATAGACCTTGCAGACAAGTACAGCCTTGATAATTACATAAGGCAGAGGCTGTATTTGATAAAGGAGGAGATAGGGGACATATTTGTGGGCGCTGAAGTAGAGGAATCTGGTACGTACGACAAGCAGCAGTTCAGCCTGCTCAAGTTCGTGTAGGCCGTGAATGCTTGATTGCTTCAGGCTCGGGCCGCAATTTGGCTATCTCAGTACGTGCGCATTCCCTTAGTTCAGGGCTTATGAGAACAGCAGAGGGATAGTGATCGTCTGGATCGATGTATTCATATTCGCCTTGCCACATCTTATCGATTCTGGTAAGTGCGTATGCTAGTCTGGCGCCGAATTCTTCTGTGACGGTTTTGTGGCCAAGCTTCCTGGCCTGCGCTATGCCATCCCCATAGGTTTTGGCTGCGCCCATATAGGCACGCAGAGCAGTCTCAACGTATCCGAACTGGAGTGCGATATCGGCAATCTGTAGGTTATTGTAACCAATAATCCCATATATGCCGACACGCAGCTCCTCATGCTCCGCAGAACCTGCAAGGGACATGGCATCGGATAGACGCTCCAGAGCAAAGAAGATCGAGTTCATCTTCTCTTCTACTGGGGCACGCATGGACTGGTCAGAATGCCTTGCCGCAGTAACCAAAAGCCCGAGTATCTCAGAGCGCGATGACCTGTGAATTGGTATAGATGCAGCTTGATCCATAATTTTCGTCCATAGGTAAACTAATTTCATATTTATAGATTGTGGGAAGCTGCAGGAAATACTTCCAGAAGGATTATGCCTTTGGGAGGTTTCCCTTATTGGACTTGCTTATTGCACTCTCAAGTATGTCCAGACCAGATTCGAGGCTCTTTATGGATATGGTTATGGGAGGTATTATCCTGAGGGATGAGACACCGCAAGGAAGCATCAAAAGGCCGTTGTAAAAGCACTCCCTTAGCACAGCATTCCTGTGCGCCTCGGCAGGCTGCTTTGATTTTTTGTCCCTTACGAATTCGATGCCTATCATCATGCCAAGCCCCCTGACGTCGCCTACTATCTCGTATCTCTCTTTTAGCATCTCAAGCCTCTTCATTATGAGGCGGCCTTTATGCTTGGACTGGGACTCTAGAGACGCCATGTGCGACTTTAGGTATCCAAGCTGCGCCTGCGCAGCGGCCACTGCGACAAGATTGCCGCCGAAGGTGTTTGAATGTGCGCCTTCGGGCATATCTCCAAGAGAGCTTCTTGCGACAGTGACCCCCATTGGAAGACCTGCCCCTACGGCCTTAGCCATAGTATATATGTCTGCCTTGACTGCGAAATGATCCAGGGCGAGGAATTTTCCGGTGCGCATGTAGCCGCTCTGCACTTCGTCGGCTACAAGAAGTATGCCGTTGTCGCTTGCTATCTCCCTTATTCCCCTAACAAAGTCTGCTGGCGGCACTATGTATCCCCCCTCCCCCTGCACAGGCTCAAGGAATATCGCAGATACCTCTCTTGGAGATACGTCCTTTGAGAGAGTGGTCTTCTTTATGTAGTCAACGCAAGCAAGACCGCACGAAGGATACTCTTTTCCGAACGGGCATCTGTAGCAGTAGGCATATGGAGCGTGCACCGCTCCTGCGAATGGCCCGAACCTCTCCCTCTGCACGTTCTTGGATGCAGTCAGAGACAGGGACCCCATGGTTCTGCCATGGAACCCGCCATAGAAACCCATCAAGTACTGGCGCTTTGTTAAGTATCGCGCGAATTTTATGGCAGCTTCATTTGCCTCTGTTCCGGAATTTGAGAAGAACACTCTTCCGAACCCGTCAGGAAACATTGTAAGAAGGTTTTCCGCGAACCTGACCGGCTCCTCCGCGTAATAATCGGTGAATGCAGAGTGCATGAGCCTGCCTGCTTGCCGCTTTATGGCTTCCCTGACAACGCCAGTGGAGTTCACGCCAAGGTTGTAAACCGCTATGAATGATGAGAAATCGATAAACCTGTTTCCAGATATATCGTAGACGAACTCGCCGTCCCCCTTGGCGGCTACAAAAGGCACAGTGTCGCTGCCTTTTGTTGTAGTCATCAGCACCTTCCTGTCCCTTTGTATCACGCGATCTATCTTCTTAGAAGGTTTGAATCCCATGGTCACACCGATACTAGATGGCAGCGCAAATATTAAGGTTGTTGCTGGGATAATATGTAGGATGCGCCATGGTTGTGATAAAGAGCATAGATCCGTTCTCCCTGGGCAAGATATTCGCAGTGATCTATGCAATAATAGGATTTTTCTATGGATTGGCGTTCTTCGTGATCTCGAGCATACTTGCAGCATTCACTGGCTCTCTTCCCGCATCTGGCTTTGGAGCTGCAATTACGTCCTCACCACTTGCCGCATACGGAATGCTGCCTGGAAGCATGGCCTTGGGAGGCCTGCCATTAGGCTCGCTTGCCGGATGGATGGCTGGCGCCGCAATAATAGCCTTGCCTGTAGTCTTTGGCATAGGAGGGTTCGTGCTTGGATCCATAGCTGCAGGGATATACAACGTAATAGCATCAAAGATAGGCGGCATAAAGGTGCAACTGGATAACTAGTAGCGGCTGCAAGCAGCAGCATTATGCAGATGCGAGCAGCTTGGCTGGACTATTTTAGCTTGGCTAGAGGTATCTCAAGGGATTTGGCCAGCTGCTCTTTGTCCTGGGCATTGACAGTCTCCGAGATGAACTCGAGGTGCTTAACGTTGCACTTTCGGGGTTTTGGCCTAGTAGAACTTGCTATCATGACGAAATTACTGTCAATGACGCTCGTTATTACCGCCCTGTCCCCTGCATCCCTGCCATACTTCTTCACGCAAACTCTGCCATTTTCTATCAGTGCCATGTTTACACCATCATTTTTCCTTTTTTATCTGATCTATTATCATATCGGCGATCTGTTCGGGCGACTTGTCGTTCGTGTCTATCACGAGGTTGAACGGGGACAGATCGTTGCCAAAGTCTATGTTGTACATCGCCTTGTAGTGCTTGCTGTTCTCTGCGTCCCTTATCTGGGCCACCTTCATGCATGCCGAAAGGGATGATTTGTCGCGCTCTGACATCCTTTTTGCCCTGTTCTCTATGCTTGCTGCCAGCCATACCTTATAGCCCTTCTTTGCGATCCACGGCGCAGGGTAGCTAGTTATAACCACATTGCCTGCATTTATCTTCTCGGTGAGCTTCTTGTCGGCCTCCTTGTCGAATTCAGGATCCTTCTCCCTTTGCTTCATGAATGCTATGCCTTCCTTGGAATCCCACCAGCTCAGCCCGTGCGCATCGTATCCCTGATCTATTGCAAGCTCCATGAGTATGTCGCCACCGCCAAGCACCTTTAGGCCGAGCTTGCGCGCTATTATGTTCGCAACAGTGGTCTTTCCGGCAGCAGGCAGGCCGCAGATTATTATCGCTTGCATATGATCTTTTACCTCTAGTGTGATACCATCTGGAGCACAAATGCGCGCTCCCTTACACCTATATCATTCATCTTCATCTCTCCATGCTCTATCCTGCTGGCAAGCTTTATCACAGTAGCAGAGCATGATGCGCAAAGAACTCCGCCGAACTTTCGGGAGTTGCTTGCAGTGCTCCTGCCCCTGTTAGCAGTGGATATGCCATTGAGCTCCGAGCGGCATATTGCACAGTGAGGAAGCGAGGCGCTCCTGCGCTTGTAGTGCACCGTGTGCCTGTTATTTGGCGTGACTCTGTCAAGCCTCCTCAGGCTTCTTGATCTATGCATTGGTTTTGGCAATTTAACAACCTCGTTTTAGTATTTATTCTCCTGCGCAGCAGCCTGCTCCACTTCCTTAGCGATCTTGTCCTTCTTTGATGCTGCCATTCTGTCGTACATTGATAGTATGCCAGTGGCTGCTAGACCGCAGACAAACGCAGACACTACGAAGAGATACTGGTATGACGTGAGAGTTATGCCAAGCAGGCTGACATCGACTTTCTGGCTTCCGAAGACCAAAGGAAGCGCCACGTAGAAAAGCACAAGTGATATTGGAAGCACAAGTAGCGTAGGCTTCATCTGGTGCTTGAGGCTCTCGGAGGTAAGGGCAGTGATCTCGTCCTGCTTTGCCTTAAGCTCTGCGCTGCTTGCAGTGTTGCCCAGCTTCCTTAAATCTTTCATCTTCTCGTTTAGTTGCTTGCGTATCTCGCGCATCCTCTCGAAGTTGCCCACCTTCCTCTGCACAGTAACCGATACAATGACGTACAGTATCGCTATCACTATAACCTCAAGGACTATCGAAGACACTTTCGCACCTTTACCGGCAGAAGCGCAAACGCTCACTTAGGATGCTAGTTTTGGCTGCCTAAAGTATTAGCTTATTAGGGTATATAGTATTATAAACGTGCCGAATGCCTGCACACTCAGACGTTGAAATGCTCTTTTATTATCTTGTCTAGCTCCATTTCTGCGTCAGAGAGCTTGCCATCGCTGTTGTAGATTATGTAGATGGGTATGCTAAGGTATATGGCGCATGAGGAGAGTATGGCAAGGTTTACAGCCTTCTGCTCATCTATCTCAGCCTCCGTATCGTCTATGTTTCTCCTGCCCTGCTTGGAAGGGTCGTTATGCCTTCTGTTCCATATCTCCTTGGCAGTGGCATCTATGTAGATGATTGCCTTTATTCTTATGCTCTCAAGCTCCTTGAGCGTGACTCCCGGTACATACCTCCTGCCGTATTTTATGGTGAGATGCGTGTCTATTATGGTATCTACTTTCTCGCCGATGATCTTGCCAAAAGCCGTCTCCCTGTCCTTGGTTATCTGCTCATCCGGCAAAACTCCCAGCTTTTCCCTGTCCTCTATGCCCTCACGCTCCCTGGCGATCTGCAGCATTACATCGCCAAGGTTGACAGTGTTTATAGGCTTGTGCTTGGCAAGCTCCCCTAGCAGCGTGGACTTGCCTGCGCCAGGTGTGCCTACAAACAGTATGAGCTTGGTCATTCAGACTCCAGATTAGATTAGGGTGCTTACTTAATAAATGCGCCGGGCAGCTGTGATGGAGGATCAGTCCTCCATCCCGCCAGGCATGCCACCTGGCATGCCCCCACCTGCACCTCCCGCCGGCCTTGTGCCCTTGGAGCTTATCATGTCGTCGATCCTAAGTATCGAGACAGCAGCCTCTGTGGCGCTGTTTATGGCCTGCGACTTAACCTTGAGAGGCTCTATCACTCCAAGCTTCTCCATGTCGGCAGTCACATTGCCATATACATCCACCCCGAACCTTCCTCCGGAGCTGCCCTTGTGCTTGCTCCTAAGCTGCACCAGCGTATCTATAGGGTCCATGCCCGCGCTGTCTGCAAGAGCCTTTGGTATTACCTCAAGGGCATCTGCAAACGCCTGTATGGCGAGCTGCTCCCTGCCGCCTATGTCAGTTGCAGCATCGCGCAGCTTCATCGCCAGCTCGATCTCAGTGCTGCCGCCCCCAGTTACGTACCTGCCATCCTCGAGAGCGCTTGTAAGTGCACCTATAACATCGGTTAGCGCCCTTTCTACCTCGTCGGAAGCCTGCTTTGTGCTGCCTCTCACGAAGATGGTAACGCTCTTTGGATCCTTGCACTTCTCAACGAACACCATCTGTTCTCCTGACACCTTCCTCTCCTCGACTAGGCCTGCGAATCCCAGGTCCTTGTCTGTGAGGTCGTCTAGGCTTGTTACCATCCTTGCCCCGGTTGCCTTTGAGAGCTTCTCCATGTCGCTCTTCTTCACCCTTCTTATTGCAGAGACTCCGGCCTTGGACAGGTAGTGCTGCGCCACGTCGTCTATGCCCTTTTGCACGAAAACTACATTGGCCTTGCTCTTCACGACCTTCTCGACCATCTGCTTGAGCATCTGCTCCTCCTGGTTGAGGAACGCCTGCATCTGCTCTGGGCTGGTTATCTCTATCTTGGCGTCGGTCTCTGTCTTCTCTATTTCAAGGGCTACGTCAAGCAGCGCTATGGAGGCGTTCTTTATGAGTTTTGGCATTCCAGGATGCGCCATCTCCTTGTCAACAAGCACGCCGTTTATGAACTGCGTGTCGTCTATGCTGCCGCCTTCCTTCTTCTCGAGCTTTATGAAGTCCTTGTCTATCGTTACCTTGTCTGCGCTCTTAGTGGCCACCTGCTTTATCGCCTGCAGTACAAGCTTTGTAAGGTACTTCTTGGTGGTGTCACTGCCTATATTCTTTGAGCCTATTGAGATGCGAGCTATCTTCTCGAGCCTATCGTCATCATCCACGGATACCCCTCCTGACACGTTCTTTAGCACCGCAAGAGCCTTCTCTCTGGCAAGGTCATACCCCTTTATTATTGCTGCAGGAGGTATCCCCTGGTCAAGCAGGTTGCCTGCATTCTTTAGCAGGTCTCCGGCTATTATTACTGCTGAAGTTGTACCGTCCCCGACCTCTTTGTCCTGGGTTTTTGCCACTTCCACGAGTATCTTTGCGACTGGATGCTCAACGTTCATCTCCTCCAGTATAGTTGCGCCGTCGTTGGTTATCACTATGTCCCCAAGCTCGCTTACTAGCATCTTGTCCATTCCCTTAGGGCCCAGAGTTGTCTTCACTATGCTTGCTACAGCATAGCCTACAGCTATGTTGGTCCTCTGCGCTTCCTTCCCAAGGAGCCTGCTTGCGCCCTCTGGCAATACCATGTACTGTTGTCCACCTAACTGATTATCTGCCATATTTTACACCTTGTTTTTTTTAGTTTTAGTATAAGGACATCACAATGCCGTGCGTATGATATCAAAATCCACATTACTATTAGCTAGAGTAACTTTTTATATTTTTCGTTAAAAGGCCCGCTTCGCTGCCATCATTAGTATTGCCCTTTAAAAAGGGTGGTGTAAGAAGGAGGGGTGCTCGCGGCTAGATGCTTATTTCCTGGCCCTAAGGTATGCCAGCACTGAGACTATGATGATTGCAGCAACTATGCCTGCTATGATAATATCTGGGTTGAAGGGCGGCTGTGGCTTGCTTTGGGCAGTGGTCGTACCAAGTAGGGTAGTTGGCTGTGGCGGGAGGGTGGTTGGAGGGGTGCTCACAGGACCGGTATAGTTGGTCAGGATCTCGACAATCGGGTCTGCGGCAGGAACAAAGAATGATACGGTGCATGCAGTCGCATTGAAAGTATACGCTGTCCTGCCCCAGGAGCCGTTCTTTGAGATATATACGGAAATTGTAGAGCCCGGGATAGAGCAGCTGTAGGAACTGACTTGGGTTATATTAAGATACTGCGGCATTACGGTTATATTTAAGGCCAGGATAAGCGTTCCGGGATAGGGGATGTATGGCGCATGGCTGGTGATGTTTGTTATTGTTAGGTTGAAGCTCTCGGAAGATGGAGAGGTGGAGGAGATTAGCAGGAAGGTGCCGGTATTGGCAAAATTTATATGATACGGCAGGCTTTCGGAAATCGTTGAGCCGTAGGAGAAGCTTGAGCTTGATGCGTTTGAGGATATCACTTTGGCCTGCGGTATGGTAGTGGTGGGAGAGGTAGCTGGCACAGTAGTGCTTGTGTTATAGACCCCTGAGCCTGCGCTGCCGCATATTCCTCCTGCGCATGGATGCTCAGTCGCAGCGGTAGAATTCTCTACGGTTATAGTGTAGCCTGCAGAGCATGCGCTCTCGCGCGACGTGGCCCTGTCAGTAACCCGATAGGCATACGTATAGGTAGAAGAAGGCGAGGCAGTGTATGTGGAATTATCTGCGCCTGGTATCGCGTCATTTGGCGTGCATTGCGCCGCTGCTGTGCCAGGCATAGCGTACCACTGGTAGGAATACGTGCCATAAGAGAAGATTACGCCGTTGTTTGCGGCGCCCCCATAAGTCGTTACACCATAAAGCTGGTTCCCGTACTGTATCAGTGACCCCCATGCTACCGATCCGTCTGGCCTGAACGATGGGCCGCTTCCAAAGGCAGTCCTGTAGAAGCTATGGACGGTCTCATATGTTGAATTTGCAGTATCGTATGAGAATATCGTGCCATAGCCATTGTCGCCACCGAACGGTGCTGTGCCGTATAGCACGTTGCCCAAGACGGTCAATGACCCTTGCGGGCGTGAACCGTCAAAAGAACCGGAGAATGTGTGAAGCGTAGAAAAAACAGAGTTTGACGTATTGTACGAAAATATGACGCCGTTGGCTATCGAAGAATAGCCTTCGCCAGTGCCGTAAAGGATGTTGCCAACTAGCACAAGGCCGCCTTCTGGGGTTGATCCGTCAGATCCGCCGGTGAAGCTGTGCAGCACGGTAAGCACTGAATTGGAGATGTTGAATGAGAAGATTGTTCCGAGATTTGAAGAGCCTCCGTAAAATGTGTCTCCGTAAAGTATATTTCCTGATTTGATCAGGTAGTTTGTATCCACAGACCCGTCAGATGAGCCGCTAGCAAAACTGTGCAGGGTTGTAAATACAGAGTTTGAGGTGTTGTATGAAAAGATCGTGCCGTGGCCGTATGCCCCGCCATAGGTAGCTGCACCATACAGGATATTTCCGGACATGGTGAGGGATCCGAACGGGGTGCTCCCGCCGGCATATCCTGGGAAGCTGTGCAGCACGGTAAGCACTGAATTGGAGATGTTGAATGAGAAGATTGTTCCAAGACCATCCACGCCTCCGGCAGATGTCATCCCGTAGAGGAGGCTGCCCGACTTGATTAGAGTTATTGAATAAGGCACTGCGCCGTCGGATTGACTTCCGGAGAAGCTGTGCAGCACTGTAAGCACTGAATTGGAGGCGTTGAATGAGAAGATTGTTCCGAGATTTGAAGAGCCGCCATGCTCAGCCATGCCATAGAGAAGGCTGCCTGACTGCAGGAGAGTGCCGTAAGATGGGCGTGATCCGTCAGACGAGCCGCCGGTGAAGCTGTGGAGCACAGCATCGCCTTTTGATGTGCCGGCATAGGGATTTGCAGTAAGCTTGGTGTTTTGGCCTATGCCGATGGTTTGGGAATTCGAGGTTATGGCTCCAGCCACAACAGATGCATTGAACCCAAGTCCGCTGTATGCTGACTTGACAGCTAGTTGCTCTGAATCCGCAACTACCACGTTGACCGCTATTGTATTCCCTGCATATGAGGATGGAAGCCGGAAAGTAGCAGAATCGAATGCGGACGAAGTAGTTGTGGAGGCGCTGCTGAGGACTGAGTCGGTTACCGAATTGACCACGGTGAAGTTGTAGGTGTAAGGCGGAACTCCGCCAGAAACAGTCGCAGTAAGGTTCACGTACTGGCCGTAGTCCAGCATGACATTGGACGGAATAAGGGATATCAGAGATGGAAATTGATTGAGGGTGAATGTGCCTGTGAGCACGCTGTTGGCACTGTATCCGGAGTTGTCCGTCATGATGACATTCGCATCGAGGGTATTCCCGTCAAGATTCGTGTTGGTTGTGAATACGAAGCTGTTAGAGGAGGTGGTGAAGGAGTTGATGGCTGCATCTGTTATGGAGTTGTAGATGTAGAAAGTATATGTGAATGGCGCAGTTCCGCCGGTTACAAGCGCATTTATGGTTATGGTGCTGCCAGAGTCAATGCTGGCAGGGGCGGCTGGTGTTGTTGCCAGGGTTATGTAAGGCTGGCCAACAGTCAGCGTGGTTGCTAGAGTATTGGTTGCAGGGGATGACGCGGAGTCAGTTACTGAGAAACTTGCATCTACGGCCCCAAGGTCATTGCTGGTTTCTGGCAGTTGGAATGTGAACGTATTTGTATCGGAGGAAGACGATAGGCCCGTAAGAAGTGAGTTTGCAATTATGTTGCCGTTAATGGCATTGGTGATGGTCCAGTTGAAGGCAGTATATGGGGCTGTGCCTCCCGACCATGTAGCAGTGAGGGTCTCGTAATCCCCCTGAACCGCCAGGCTGCTGCTCGTTGATATCGAAAGCACATGCAGCGATGGGTTTATTGTGAGGGTGTTTGAATATAGCGCCTGATCAGGAAGCAGGCTGTTGCTGTCCTCTACGTACGAATAGAATGTCCATGGACCATATACGGTATTGTTAGTCGTAGACTCCGTGTACCTGATGCCGTTGAAAGATATTGTAACCGTGTTGCTGCTTGCCGCATTTATGGAAAGCTGCATCAGGGCATTGCCGGATTGGATTGTATTTAGTGGCTGCATTATGGTTCCCTGTATGTTGGCTATAGCCATAACGCTTGGGGAGCAGCCGTATTCTGCATAAAGCAGTGCGGCAGAAGGATTTAGCTCGGATTGGGAGGTGCCGCATGCGGTAGGAGGCGCAGGTATGCTGCCAATTACAGTGTTTGTCACAAGGTCAACGATGGATATAGCGTTTTGTGATGGAGTGGCTATGTATGCCAATGTGCCGGACGGATTGATTGAAAAAGGATAGAAGGAGTATTTGCCGGGGAGCTGTATCGAGTTTACAACCGTGTTTGTCTGAAGGTTGATTGCAGTTAGATTGAACACGCCGCCAACCTCCTCGCTTGCATACAGCATTGTGCCTTGTTGGTTTAGTGCGAGCCAATATCCGTATGCATTTGTGTTTGATGATAGAGGTATTGTATTTACCACACTATTGGTGGTGGTGTTTATTGCGTATAGATTGCTTGCTGGGTTGCCTACTGCATAGAGCAGCTTGTTGTAGGGATCGAATGTTAGCGCTAACGGGTGCTTGCCTGGTATGGATATGGCATTTACAACAGTGTTGGTTGTGAGGTTTATTACTGTTATGGAATAGGAGTAATTCCTTACATAAAGCAGGTTTGCTGAGGGGTTTATAGCAATGTTGTATATGTCACTGCCGCTGCCAAGAGCTATGGTATTGGATACTGTGTTTGTGGCAGCATTTATAACCGATATTGAGTTGGTGCCGAAATCGGTCACGTAGACGTATGCGCCTGATCCGCTTACTGCTGCAAATTCAGGAGCGGCCGCTGGTCCCAGTGCTATTGTATTCACAATCGAATTGGTTGCAAGGCTTACCGCGTAAAGGTCGTTTGTGGCCACATCAGGAGCATACAGGAGCGTATTGCCCGGGTTTATCGTGTACTGCCAGTATGCCCCGACACCGACGTCGGTGGAGCCTGAAATATAATTGTTTATGGCATTTGGTGCAACAGGAACCCAGCTGCCGGAGTACGGGGCAATGCCTCCGCTTACAGTAGTGTTTGCAACGGCCATCTGGCCTACGTCTATAACAGTGTTTGAAAGCGTGAATGGGGCGGGGGATATGCTAATCCCAGATGCATAGATTACCGCAGTTATTGCTGGGAAGACAAGTAGCCATAATACCCTCATTAACATGCCCGCATATTTGCCGTTATTAGGTTATATATTACTTTCCTAAATCAGAATCGCACTGCATAGGGTATGAAGCTCCATTAACGCCGCAAGCCATAGTCCAGGATTCGTGTTTGCAGGCGTCGCGTATGGAATAGCCCCGGGGCATGACGCCAGAGATGGCTGCACCTATGGTAATATATAATTCTGGGCAATATCCATTTTATGAAGACAGCACTTGCGTTCGGCTCCTTTGACATATTGCATCCTGGGCATCTGCATTACCTGAAAGCGGCAAGCAGGTATGGCAGGCTCATTGTGATTGTAGCCCGCGACAGCAGCATTAGGAAACTCAAGGGCAGGTCTCCGGTAATGGATGAGAATTCGAGGCTGGAACTGGTAGGATCGCTGAAGTTTGTTGACAAGGCGGTGCTTGGGGGCAGGATACGCAGATGGAATGACGCCTACAACATCCTGCTGGAGTACAAGCCCGATTTCCTGGTCTTCGGATATGACCAGAATGTGGACATGGATTACCTGCATGGTTTCCTAGCGCGCAATGGGATCAGGCCAAGAATTGTAAGGCTTAAGGCTCACAATAAGAAGAGCCACAAGAGCACCCTTATAAGGAAGGCGCTTGGAATCTGACTACCGCTTTGCTACGGATTTGAGCAGCGGATCCAGCCTGTCGAAGAATGCCCTCCAGGAATATTTCTTCTCGGCAATGCGCCTGCCTGCCCTGCCCATTCGCTCTGCAAGCCCGTTGTCCAAGGCAAGCTCCGCCATCCGCTCAGCCATCTCTGATGGCGACCCCACAAGGAATCCGGTCTTTTGGCTGGTTACAGTCTCCCTGGGACCCCCCTCGTTTACAGATATCACCGGCTTTGAGCTGGCCATTGCTTCCACAGGTATGAAGCCGTAATCCTCGTTTATTGCGGCGAAGAGCACAGCAGTGGATCCGGAGTACAGCTTCTTTAGTTCAACATCGTCCACATTGGTCCTGAACTGCACGTTCAGGCCCTTTGCCATGGCCTTTAGCTTCTCGAAGTACTTTATGTGCTCCGGGTCCTTTGACAGCGTACCAGCTATTATAAGCCGGTATCCGCCCCTCTTTGACTTCTTGGCGAACTGGCTAAATGCGTTTATGACGTAATCCTGCCTCTTGTTGACGACTATGCGCGAAGGATATAGAAAGTACTTCATGTCGCCGGCATTATGGAAGTCCTTTGTATCGACTCCCGGATATATGACCTTGGCTGTCCTGCCGTAATACTTCCTGATCCTCGAGTTGGTGTTCTCGCTGTTTGTTGCTATCTCCTCTATGTTCTTGGTTATGCCCCTTGCCATAAGTTTGTAGGTTCCCACAAGGGCCGCGTATACGAGTTTTTGCTTGTAGGACCTGTTCTGCATCCTGGTCTCGTACAGGTCGTATACCTCGCGCGGAGGAGTGTGGCAGTACCACAGCACCCTTTCATTCCTGTGCCTTATCCATTCGCTAGGGGATATGTGCGGGTTTAGCACGTCATAGTCCTCCTTTACCCTCATGTTGTAGAAGTTGTACCCGTATCTATATCCCTGCGATGCGCGGTACGGAAGCCTGGCAGACAAAGGCACATCCCTGCCTATTACCTGCACGTCCAGGTCGCCGAACTCCGGGAACGTTGCAGCCTTCTCGTACTCTAAGACGTATATGCTGGCATTGTAGTGCTGCGCCACCTTTAGTATGACCCGCTCGACGCCTCCTCTTAAGTTTAGATATGGTTGCAGCAAGATCAGCTTCATAGGATCACGGCCACGGTGGCTTCAACCCGGTATCGTGTAGTTGTTCCCTATGCCTTTTGGCTTGGGCACAACATACGGCTGCGTGCCTGTGTAGTTATTGAGCTGGTATATCATTATCGGATTGGTGCCGTTCATGTAGTTTATGCCTGAGAAGTTGCTCGGATACACAAGCGTCAGGCCCTGCAGCCTGCCCAGGAAGAATCCACGATAATACGTCGAGTTGTAGAACTCCGAGGGTGCGTTGGTTATGGTGTCGTTGGGCCCGTTCGGCGCGTACAGCAGCATGAAGCTTATGAATTGAGTGCCTGATATCACCTGGGAGCCGCCAAAGAACGATGATGTTATGAAGGCGTTTGACTTTGTGCCGTTCTGGTACATGAGGTAGGTAGAGTTGCCCGTAGAGAAGAACGACTGCGGTATGCAGTATGTCGCATTGGTTGCGGAGCTTCCCACCACCTCGAACCCCTTGAGCGATGGGGTGGTCACGTTGCCTGGCAGCTGGCAGTAGCTTGACAGGTTCTCTGATACAGGTATGAATATGTATGCGGGGTCATGTCTCAGCTCGCAGCCGGATGTGCCCAGCACATACGGCTGTCCGTAGGTCTTGCCCTGGCTCACGGCATAGCTGTAGCTGGTGCCGTTTGTGTCTATGCATGCGAGGAAATCAAGGGCGCCCCACTTTGGCACTAGCTGGTCGTCAAAAAGAATCCACTTGGCCTGAAGGCCGTCCATGAAGCTTGCAAGCTTCTGAGGCGTATAGCCGTCTGATGAAGTCATGACGTAGTGGGCTGCCACAGCATAATCTGTTGCAGGGACCGAGTTGTCTCCCCTGATAACAGCATTGCTGTTGCCGAACCAGTTTATCCAGTCGCCATAGTCCCACCAGGAGAGTATGCGTGGGGCATATGGGCCTGCATTCTGCCTCATCCAGGCAGTTGCATCAAGCCAGTAGTTAGGCACTGTGTTGCAGTATAGCACAGACCCAAGCTGGTTGCCAGCATTGGTTATTGCACTGCAGCTTGGGTTTGCCGCAGCAGTTACCAGCTGGTATGCCATAGGAAGGAATTCTATCAGCAGTATTAGAGCGCCGGCGGCGTAGAGTATGTTCTTGGTGTTCTTGCCAAGGAACCCGGAGTAATGCAGCCCAAGCTCGCCAAGTATCACGCCTATGGCTATTATGTATCCTACACCGAAATGGGGCAGGTACTTGACCTCTATGAGACCGGCCACGGCAACAGGCCATACTGCCGCATATGTTAGTATGCTTGACTTCGAATCCCTGCGGTATATCGCAAGCAGGGTTAGCACTGAGAATGCTATGAGCACTGCCCATATGATTATGTTGACCCCGCCTATGTTAGTTCCTATAAGCCCGAATCCCCCGTTGCCAAAGTCATAGTTTGCTCCTGTGGGGGCATATTCCTGCACAGTCATGAATAGCGGCGATGATGGAGTGGTGAATTTCTTGCTTAGCTGTATGTATGAGAAGAACGGCTTGCCGAACGGCGTCAGGAATATGACAATAAGAGCAACTGCCCCTAGGGCCATTAGCACTTCCATAGTCATCTTCAGATGCATAGTGTGCGACGGCTGTGACCTTAGCAGATGCTGCGCTATTACAGGATACGCTATCACCTCTATCAGCACGAGAGGGGCTATGAATATCACGTAGCCTATAACTGCATACAGCAGCACGGTAAGCCCTACCAGGAATGCGAAGAGTATCGCCAAAACTGCGTAGTTTGACAGAAGGCTGGAATTTATGCGGTTAAGCTCCCTGTTCTGAATGAGCCTTTTGACAACAATGTCAAGCACGAACACCCCGGCCAGAGCGAATATTGCAAAGCCTATGATAATTGGTATGCCAAGTATGCTGGCTGTGCGCTCTGTAAGAGTGGCTGCATATGCATTGTAGAACAGGTAGAACACGACCGACACTATGATTACTATGGCATTCATCTTGTAGAAGCTGGTATTGTCCTTCCTCCTCATTACGTTTACCACGCCCTGGAGCAGTATGTATCCTGCCAGTATCCCGGCAGTGACGGTATAGTAGTGGGCGCCGAGGAAGTTTGATGCGAATGCTATTCCGGCGAATATGGCAAGTCGCGGATCCTCGGGCTTGTTTATCGCAAGAAGGTATGCAGCGTAGAAGAAGAACATGGCGAAGATGCCCCATGGCTCAAGAAGCTGCTCCCCTGCTATGAATGTCGTGAGAAGAACAGGCATTGTGGCAGCTAGCCCTGCGCCTATTAGCCCTACGAACTCGCCGTATTCATGGTACAGGAACATGAATATCACGAATACCAGCAGCGCTGCCATTATTGGCGGATAATAGCTGCTGACCTGGGACAGCAAAGTGGTGTTTAGCGTAGTGCTGCTTGGGGTCGCCCCTGCTAGGTTGTACCAGTAGGCTTCGAGGTATGGGACTATGGGCTGTATCCTCTGGACTGTGCCGTTTACAAGAGTTGGCCACGCTGAATGGCTGTATAGCAGCTGGTAGCCGTATGTGAGTATGAACTGGGTGCTCATCATGTCGTAGTATGGATCGAATTCGAAGTATCTTGGGGCTTCGCCTATGCTGAGCATCCTGGTTGCGAATACAAGTATCATTACTACGAGCAGTGCAAGCCATATGATTGTGTTGTCCTTGGTCTTCTGGCCTTGTGAAGCGCTGCCTATCAGTTGCTTCTCCTCGGCTTCATGTTCCTCGAAGAGCCTCCTTTCCTGCCCTGCATGAGACTCGATAATCTTGCCTCTCTCCTCCTGCCCAAGGCTGCTTGCAGCATCAAGTTCCTGCGAGTGCCTCTTTATGAGCTCGTCCTCTTCCCTCTGGTGCTCCTTCACCACCTTCATGCCTACGCTAAGGGATGCAAGCTCCCTGCGCACCGAATCTATTCTCTTCTTGTGGTCGCGCTCAAGGTCGCGCCTGAGCATTGCGCCGCCCCTGCCCATGGACGGCAGGCCAAAGGAACCAAGTGCGCCCTGCCAGTAGCAGGCCGCTATGCCTATGACAGTGAGTATCACTATATTGATGTTGTATAAACCGTTGGAAAAGTAGAATGCGCTTGACAGAGGTATTAGGTATGACTCGAGCCATATCATGGTCGGAGGGAAGATAAGCCCGAACATGAACCCTATTACGGCTATCTCGAAAAGCGGCAGGCCGGTCTTCCTGAGCAGGGCTAATGCGAGGAATAAACCAGGCACTATTATCGATGCGAGCCCTATTATTATTGGCAGGAGGATAGCCATGAGATCATTGCGAAAAGTAATTAACGTTTAGCGTAATATTACTCTACTTAAGCATTATAAGTTATAATAGTTGTGTTTAATGCGAAATGTTTCAATCGTCGGTGCAGGCACTTCAGGACTCATAGCAGCAAAAAGACTTGGCGAGCTCGGGGTGCGTGCACGCGTCTATGAGCAGAAGGCAGTCCTTGGGCTGCCCGTAAGGGCTTCTGGCATAGTGTCAATAACTGGACTTGCGACACTTGGAGTAGACTACTCGGCGTCCATAACCAACACACTCCACGGAGCCAACATACATGCAGCCGGAAAGACCATGAGGGTGAGGGCTGAGAAAGCCGTGGCGCATGTGCTTGACAGGAAGAAGCTTAATGACATATGCCATGACAATGCAGTTGGAAGCGGAGCGGATGTGATCACTGGAAACAGGATTGCAGGGGCTGCCCTTGAAAGGATGTCTGAGGAGGGAGTTGTGATAGGCGCTGACGGCGCGGTATCCTCAGTGGCGGCGCACTTCTCCATGGGCAGAACGCCAAGGCACGTGCTCACATGGAAGGCTGAATACAACATAAGGGCCCCTGAGGAAGGAGTTGTGGATCTGTTCTTCGATAACAACTGCTGCAAGGGCCTGTTTGCATGGCTGTGCCCGAACTCCAAGGACATTCTTGAAGTTGGAGTCGGAATAGACCCCAGATATGGGAACTCCAGAGCTGCATTTTCAAGATTCATTGCGAAAAAAGAGATCAGGGACATAATAGGCAGCGGGAAGCCGCTTTCTGAGGGAGCGGCTATGATACCGATGGCCCTGCGCAAAAAAGTTGCGGATGAGTCGAAGAGGGTTCTCCTTGTAGGAGATGCGGCTGGGCATGTGAAGCCCACGACAGGTGGCGGCATAGTTTTCGGTGGCAACGGGGCCATGATGGCAGCGGACGTAGTGAGCAGCTATCTTGATGGGAAAGGAGACCTGCAGGAGTACGGCTACATGTTTGCAAAAAGGTACGGCATGGACATCGCAATGCACTCGCTTATAAACAAAGTCTATTCATATGCCCCGCATCCGGTGCTAGGAGCGTCCATAAGCATGATGAACGCGCTTGGGATGGACAGGTTCCTTGGAAGATATGGGGATGCGGACAGG
>JAJZJQ010000034.1 GCA_021851065.1 Microcaldota archaeon | reverse complement strand
GATAATGTAAGTAATGCAATAGGAATAAAGGATGCACTTAGGCCTGCAAGAACAAGAACGACAAGAGGAATAGGCAGGCGTGCAGCAAGTCTTGCTGCAGCCGCAGGCATGCTTGCATCCCTAAATGCAGGATTCCTTCGCGATGGTGCAGCATATGCGCAGACTAAGCCGCAGGCTGCTCCTGCTGTTGGGGAAAATACTCCGTACGGATGGAAGATACAAAATACCACTGCCATGTATCCCGCTCCATCTTCAATGCATATCTCTGGCATGAAGGTCACAATGACTATGGCTTCAGTAGCCAATCAGGATACAAATAATACTGTTTCATTCTGGGAATCCGGATATGTTGGTAACATATTTTTACAAGTAGGTTATCTGCCACAGAGTAATGTCATAAAAGGGGTTGGTCTGGCATTCTGGCAGGAATGGTCTAACAACGAGGAGATGAATTCCAACAAACAGCTGGTATGGCTGCCTAAAGGCAAATCTACTTTTATAATGAAACTTAACAACAAAACAGTTACTTTTTATGTTGACGGCAGACCTTTTGGGAGCGTAAATGTTCCTGGCACTACTTTCGAACCTGAGATGATTATTGACTCTGAACTACATGTAAGCAAGGAGAATCCAAAACACCTAAACTTCAACATCATGTTCAGCAATCCAAGCATTCAACATATCTCTGGCGGAGCCTGGTCGCAGGTTCCGTGGCTCTCATCCGTAGTATCTCCCACTACCTATGGCCTGAAGGGCCACGACCAGAACAAGAAGATACCTCCAGGTTACATAGAGATAAGCAGCCTATTTCCTCCTAATAACGTTAGTACCCCGATCTACGGAAAGCCGCCCGTTACCGGAACGGTATCTCCAAAGAAGCAGCCCAAAACCACAACCATAAAGAAACCCGCTGCAACTGTTTCCGGGTCTCTTGGCATAGCCGGCTTTGAGCAGGCGGGAAAGACTGTGACCATACGTGTCTTCGGACTTAGCAAGGCCGGGACCTGGGCATTGTACACCAGCAACGGAACGCGGCTTACCCCTCCGTCCGAACTTAACAGCAAAGGATCTGGATCGGTAAAGTTTACCATAGAACCAGGCAGCGCGTTTCTTCAGGCGGTAAACAAGAAGCTTCAGGTGTACGCAAAGGACAGCAATGGCCTTATCACAGGAAACTTGCCTCTCAATCCGGGCTGATGCGGATTCCGATCATGGAACCTTGCCTATTATTGCCATATACTGGCCGTTCTGCCTGAAGCCGTCTGCATTAATGAATCTCCTGACCTTCCATCCTGTTCCTTGAAGTATATCCCTCATTTCATCCTTAGATACGATGAGATAATCGTACCAGGGAGTAGCATACTGCATGAACCTAACTCTCATGTGCAGCTGCCCTGGCATTCTTCCACGCTTCCTGTTCCATGCGTGGTATCTGAAATGCACTGGATTGTCAGTCATATAAGGCTCCCTTGTTTCTGCTATTATTACAGCATCCTTGGATGTCATTCTATTCAGCTTCTTTAGTAGTGTTCTGGCCCTTTTTTTGTTACCGAATAGCCCGAAGTTATTGCCAAACATCAAGACCGTATCGAACCGATTCTTGTTGCCCAACTTACCGACATCAGCTATATCCATGACCTGTGCATGTTTGGCCCCCCTGAGCCTGCACACCTTTATTGCCAATGGCGATGAGTCAATACCTAGTGCATACAGGCCCTTGCTCTGTAGGTAAAGCATCACCCTTCCTGCCCCGCATCCCAGATCAAGGCATTTCCCATTGGCATATTTTATAGCTTCCTTTTCGTGGCGCTTCCAGTCCTTATTCCCTGAAAAATACTGATCTGCACCTTCGTCCACATTTACGTAGCCATCCTCACGCTCAACCACATCGAAGCTGCGCTTCCTGTTATAATATTTCCAGATTACCTGACCATGTGCATCTTCTATCGGCTTCATGATGACACCAGCAACTTAGTTAACCTAATCTCATGGAAAGCCTTTAAAAGTGATTATCAATAGTAAATCGGAACAGATACGCGGCATGCCTATTCTCCTGCCTAAAAATGCAGTTACGTTTCCTTTACTAATGTCTCTCTTTCATTTTCCGATCTATGTTCAAACAGATACCTCCAGTTTAGAAGTCTACCTGCAAGGCTATTCTCTCCCATGGACTTAGGATAGGCGGTTCTTCTCTCCCTGAACCCTGAAACAAAGCTTCTCCTTCCAACTTCTTTGGCGCTATAAAGATCCGCAGCAGCCTCAGCTATCCTTTTTGTGTATAGTACCACAAAGGCCGCCGCGATGAAATAAACCAGCAGCACTGCAAGACCCAGCAGGTATGCGGCCCGTATTTTGAAGAAGAACAGAGAAGCGACAATAACAGCGATACCTGCAAGCGATCCAAAAAGCACGAATAATCCTGCAAAAGTAGCGAGTTTGTTGGTTGGGTTCCCATACCATAACTGGTGAAATCTTTCATGCATGACAAGTGTCTTAAGGCCATTCCCGCTGAATCTTGCCTGGGCGCTTTTCTCTATGTGTATTTCTCCATCAAGCTTAGTTTGGGCATAGAACTTTTTGGCTCTGCCTACGCGTATCTTGACTCCGAAATATGTTTCTTCAGTCTCTTTTCTGATCCAACTTAACATCAAACCCATATGTTTGGTTCCAGTTAACTATTTAATGATGTAGAATGCTCTGGCGAAGTTGATGGGCCCAGGATCTTCCAGCAGGAGGTTATGTCAGGTTGCAGCTATTGGAAAGAAAGACGATTTCTCCGAAGCAGCCCAGTCATGCCTGACCAGGTAGAAAGCTTTTAAAAGCGATATTACCAATAGGTAATTGAACAGGCTTGGTGATGGTAATGGCAAATGGAACCTATTAGGATTGTGTAAGTGTAAGCAATGAATGGGAGCTACTAATTTTAGCATATGGGCTCTTGTTTCCTATTGGGAGAAGGGTCTATTCGTATTCTGTCATTTCCTGTGGCTGTATCTTCCTCTCCCTTAATAATGACGGATATTGTATGCTATACACATTGTCAAACCTTCTGTAGCACAATTCTCCTACAAGTACCTTTGCTATGATGGAGCTTCGGGTTACTGTTCCGTTTATATGACTAAGGTTAGAAGTAGCATCAAGTAATTCGTCTTTGCCTGTAACTGGCATGAAGAAGACTACGCTCTCCGGCATGCTCGTGTTACCTATGAGGGCGTACCTATTTAGAAGGTATCCATATCTCAATTCCTCGATGCGAAGGTTGCTCTTGCATCTAGCAACTTCAGCTGGGCTTATTGTTTCCGTCATCAGCATGCCTATGTACTTCAGTGGTATGTTCTGGATGGTTATTGTAGGACGCACTATTATGCCCTCTTCTTTAAGCTGATGAAATGTGTATCTTGACGCCCCTTTGCCAAGTCCATGTTCTGTGTCGATATCCGATAGATTCATGGCTGCATTTGTACTCAATTCCTTTAGTAGTAGATATTCACGTTTGAGCACATCGGCCTTGTTCATATCGATGGTTACAAACCGCTTCCTGTGCCATTGCCTGCGCGATAATACTTTGTCTATGAAGTCCGTTCTTAATGGCACGAATGAGTATATCTGCCCGAAAGGCACCATATACCACCTTGCTCTGTATCTGCTTAGGTGCTCCCCTGACATAAGTTTCCAGAGAGTTTCCTCAGCACTGAATGAGTCTTCATCAAGAAGATATGCTATCGCATCATAATCTCCTTTCATGAATGCGGCGAACTGTATCCTTGGTTCAGCATCGAAGGCCCCCCTTAACTCATCAATGGGAGGTACTCCATCCTCAAACTTCACGAGAATGAGATACGTGGCGAATCCTAGTACCCTGGTATCTATTTCAAGAATGTATTTTATTCCAAGCCTTTTTTCCAGTGACTTTATCCTTGAATACGCCGTCTGCTCATTTATTCCTGCCAGTTTTGCTATCTTTGGCACAGGCATTCTTGCATTCATGCTGAGACATGTAAGTATCTTCAGGTCAATCGTGTCCGTGTCTGAGTTAGTGACAGTGTCTGTAATGGTTCCCTCACTTTCCTTTCCGTGCCATATCACCTCTCCGCCATGCTGCTCTATGAGCGCCTTCGCGCTCTCAAGATCGTTCTTAGTATGCAGCGATTTTTTGATGAATGCTCCATCGTCATTTATCCTTCCCAGATACTCTGACAGCGTCTTGTTCTTGCGCAGGTTCTTGAGCCATACCCCGCGCTCCCTGTATACGTAATAACCATGGTTGCTGTACCATCCACTGTATCAGTTTCGCCTGTTACTACGGCTGCCGTGCCATCTACCATCACAACTATGGGCACATTGCCGCCTATTGTAATGCCTAAACCAGAAGTGAGTATATCCGGTACTGCCGCAGTGGGGAATGATGTATCGATAAACGTGTCGGGCCTTATGCCAAACAGCACGTGGACACTCTATGCAAGTGACGGCGTGCAGCTTACGCAGCCCCATCCTGTGGACGCCAACGGCAATGGCGTGATTGGGTATGACATAACGCAGGGAAGCCCGCTTGAATGGGCTATAAGCCAGGGCCTCCAGGTTTATGCGCAGGACAGTTCCGGGGCAAAAACCCCAGGCATAAGTTTATAGCAGGGTTTATCTAATATGTTAAGCACATCGCCATGTGATATCACATGAACTCTAAAGTCAGACTTGGAACTGGTGTTATTGTAGGGTCTGTCATTCTATACCTATTAGAACTTCTGGATAGCAGCTATCTTGACCATTATCCATTCTCCCTACTAAAATATCTCGTAGTTGTGATAGGATGTTCAATGGCAGTAATCATTGCACATGGTAATGAAAAGCAAAGCATTAAAGTCGGAGGACTTGTAGTTGCGCTTTTTGACATACCTGTGCTTGCCTTCAGGCTTCTCACAGGTGGCGTACCCCTATACATATATAACGGAACATATAATCCCACCATTGCATTGTTGCCAATATTATTTGCAGTAATAGTAGCCATAGGCATAGGCGCCGTAATCGGATGGGTGTCATATAAGATATTTCTTGAAGGGAGATTTAAGTTATAATTTCTGATACCGTTTCATAAAAACATCCGGAGACAGGTTCTACGAATTAGTATAAGCTATACTGTTCGACTCTGGCGCAGAGCAATCTACCGACAATTGCGGCGGCATAGTGGACACAAGCCTCAGCCCAGAGCCATCGTGGTGCTAAGAAAGCCACATCACCCATATTCCGGCAGATCTTCTTCCATAATCCCGGAATATTCCGCAAAAACAAAAGCTCTATAAACCTTTTCCCCACCCATTATTAATTGGATGGATGGGGTGGGCTTACGAACGCTACGCGCGTTGCCCGACAACAACTTGATAA
>JAJZJQ010000033.1 GCA_021851065.1 Microcaldota archaeon | reverse complement strand
GTCTGCCTTGTTCTTCTACTTCCCCGGCATCCTTGGCAGCTCAGTCCAGTCCGGGCGTTACACGTTAACAATAAGAACTACTGACGCGGCACTTCTCATCGCACTATCCGCCATAGGCGCAATACTCGCATATGCCGTATACTACAAGGGCCTGATAGGGGCAAAGCAGCATCCTGCCTACAACCTGGCCAGGACTGGTCCGGCGGTCAACTGGCTATACGAAGCCCTGGCATCAATGCTGCTTGGCCTTGCCGAGGGTGTTGCGGCATTCGAAGCATTTGTAAACTCAGGATTTGACAGGATAGGCAGGCTCACTGTGGCTTCAGGGTATGCGATACGCATGGCCACCACTGGCAGCATAAACGCATACATACTGATACTGCTGCTGGGCACGGCTGGTGTGGCCGTATCATTTTACTACTTCGTGATAATATGATGCTTGTATACGTGTTCTTCCTGCTCTCTGCGCTTACTGTTCTGTTAAGCCTGATCCTAAGGGTTGCAGGCGGCAGGCGCATACAGTTTGCAGTAAATGCCACTATGCTGGCACTGCTTGCGGCATCTGCGGTTCTGCTTGTAATCTACGGGTATTCCGGCACATTTGCCGGAGTGTTCTCAATAAACCCATTCGCCTCGTTCTTCGCCCTGGTGTTCACAATAGGGCTGCTTCTGGTGAATTTCATAGCGTTCAACTATTCCGGCAACTATCAGAACTTCGCAGTGATAGGCAACTTTGCCCTCATGGGCATGTACGTTGTAGCATCTTCTACCTCCCTTGTCACTATCTTCCTCGGCCTTGAGCTTGCCAGCATACCTATGGTCTTTGCAGTGCTCATGTCCAAGGGGAGCGTGGAGGCCGCAGTGAAACTATTCATCATGGCCTCCCTTTCAGTTGCGGTGCTCTCACTGGCAATAGTGCTGCTGTACGGGGCTACGGGGTCCCTGGCCCTAAGCTCCTACCCCAAGACTGCACTTTTGGCTTTCTGCGCAATACTATTCATAGCTTCACTGGGCATAGAGGCCTCTATATTTCCATTCAATGTTCTCGTGCCTGACATATACACCGGCTCGCCTGCCTACATGACCGGCCTGCTTGGTGGTGTGAGCAAAAAGGTAGGCCTAGCTGCCCTTATGCAAGTCCTAATACTCATATTCGTATCGAATTCAGGGATCTTCCTTGTAGTTGCAGTTCTCTCCGTGCTGACCATGACCTATGGGAACATAGCCGCTCTCATGCAAAGGAACCTAAAGCGCATGCTGGCATATTCATCCATATCGCAGGCAGGCTATATCCTTATAGGCATAGCCGTGCAGAATGCTACTGGAGCAACAGCATCGCTGTTCCAGATACTCTCTCACATGTTCATATTCATAGGCATGATGGCAATAGTTGCTGTACTTGAGGAGAGAAACAGGACGGAAATCGACGGCCTCATAGGCCTCAATTGGGAGAACAGGCTTGCGGCATTCTCCATGGCTGTTTTCATGCTATCTTTGATAGGCCTGCCGCTTACCACCGGGTTCGTAGGCAAGTTCCTGCTGTTTCTGAGCGCTGTAAACTCCGGCATGGCATGGCTTGCAATCATAGGTGTGATAAACAGCGTCATATCGATCTTCTACTATGCAAGGGCCATAATGGCAATGTATACTGAGAGGGCAGGAGCAAGACCCATAATAATCGAGAGGTCTGTAGTTGCCGTGATAGTTCTATCTCTTGTAGCTACTATACTTTTTGGCATATATCCGACGCCGATAATAAGCATGGCGAGCGGAGCGGCATCATTCCTGTACCACTAGGCTCTGCCTGTGCCTTGCAAAAGAGCTCCAAGGGGCACTACTCTCGGGCTGCCCCCAAAGTTCCTGGTATCAAGGTAATGCATCGCGGTAGGCGATATCCTGATAAACATGCCTCCATGATCCTTCACGAAATGCCCTTCGTTCTCCACGCGCATGCTGCTGCCTTCAGGTGCAAGCCTCCTGTTCTTCATCTCGTAAACTCGCTCTATGTCCTCATCGGGCACCTCGCTTGCAATGCCTGTCACCTGCAGGCATACCTGGTGCAGCCCTGAGTGCTCTCTTGGCATGACCACTGCAAGGGCTACACTGCTGCGTGCCCTTATATTCCTCATGTGGGCGGTGTCAGCGGGGGATATGAAATATATGTTGAAGGAATCGTCGTAGGAAAAATACACGGGAGTAGCCCACACACGGCTTCCATTGCCTGTTGCAAGCACTGCTACAGTGGTTGAATCCAGGCATTCCGAAATTATCCTTCCCCAATCTGCGTTGTCATTTGCTCCCATTCTACCCTATCCAATATCTCAGATTACCTTAATTATCTTTCCTGAGTCAGTAATCCATGGCACTTCCAAGGGGGCTTAGGGCAAGCCTCATAACTGCCGGCGACATGCGCAAGGCAGCTGCAAAACGCGATGAGGAATCTGACAAGTATGGCCATGGCACGGTAGTTATTGTAGGCGGCAGCTCGAGGTACTTTGGCGCACCTGTTCTTGCCACCAACTCGGCAATGCAGTGCATTGCTGCGCTTAGGGTTGGCGCAGGTCATGTCCGCTGCTATGTGCCACGATCCATACTCGATCTTGCCAGGTCATTCTCCCCAAATGCGATTGTAGAGGGACTTGGGAAGAGCCTAATAACCTTCAGCCCTGTAGTAAAAAGGGACATAGAGCGGTCATCTGTTCTTGTGCTTGGCATGGGCATAGGGTATAGCGCACAGGAGCAGGAAGCTTCTAGAAAAATGATCCTCTGCGCCATGGAAAGTGGCACAAAGGTGGTAGCAGACGCAGGCGCCATGGCAGCAGTCAAGGCTATGACGATGCCAATTCCATCGAACGTTGTTATCACTCCGCACGAGAAGGAACTATCGAGATTCACGGGCTTTGCGATTCCAAAAGAACCGATTAGAAGAAGGATTGCAATTGCAAAAGCAGCTGCGCAAGAGCATGGGGTAACCCTCGTACTAAAAGGCCATACTACCATAATAACAGATGGTAAAAACACCAGGCTTAACGTGGCGAGAACGCCTGCGCTTGCAACAATGGGCACTGGCGATGTGCTGTGCGGCATTATAGCCGGATACGCGGCCATAGGCAACAGCGCGATAGATGCAGCTGCAGCCGGAGTCAGGCTGCATTCGCTCATAGGCGACACTCTTTATGGCAAGATGGGCAACCACATCATCGCAACAGACGTAATCGACGCAATACCTGCTGTCGCAAGAAAATTCGAGCGCTATGGCTAGTCTGCCTGGCTAACTGAAAAAGGAAAAAGCCTGCTCATCCGGCAGCGTGCTGCCGTCCTGGCAGCTTCTGCACCAATCCTCAGCATTGTTGGCCTGGGGCGGGCTACACTCTCCTTCCCCTTCTGCCTCCGGGCCTTTTTGTGGTGTCAGTCGGCATCGGGGTCACGTCTTCTATGCTCCCTATTCTTATCCCACTCCTTGCAAGCGCCCTCACTACCGCCTGCGCTCCAGGGCCAGGTATCTTCGACCCGTGGCCTCCCGGAGCCCTGATCTTTATATTTATGTTGGTGACTCCCTTTTCGAGTGCAGCTGCTGCTACCTTGTACGCTGCCTGCATGCCTGCGTAAGGCGACCCCTCCTCGTGGTCAGCGCTTACAACCATGCCTCCGCTTCCTGTTGCTATTGTCTCTGCGCCTGAAAGGTCTGTAAGCGTTATTATCGTGTTGTTCTTGGACGAGTAGATATGGGCCACGCCCCACCTGATGGCCTTTGGCGTATACTTCTGCTGGGCCTCAAGTGCTACTGCCTCGTATGAAACATTCTCCTTAGGTCCCTTCTGCTCCTGTTGTTCCTTCTTTGCCTTAGGTTCTGCCTTCTTCTTTCCTGCCATATCATGCTACCTCTTTGTTACCAACCTGTGGTGCAGGCCCCGGAGCCTTTGCATCTGCTGCAGGTGCCTGTGGCGGAGCAGCAGGATTAAGATTTATCGGCTTGTAGTATCCTATCTTGCTCTCCTCTTCAGCTGTCACAAGATATCCCGGCGACTTCACCTTCCTTCCATTGACTGATATAAAGCCATGCGTTATCAGCTGCCTTGCCTGCTTTGGCGTCTTTGACAATCCATTCCTGAAAACTATCGACTGAAGCCTTCTGCTGAGTATTGCCTCAGGGGTTATTCCGAGAAGATCATCTATCTTGGCATCCCTTGCCACAATGTTGAATCTTGAGAGCCTTGCTATTATGTTTCTGCCTACAGCCTCGCCAACCCTGCTAGATAGCACCTCCCTTGCATTGCTTCTTATCCTGCTCACTTCAGTAGTCGCTATCCACAGCTCCCTCACATTCTTGAGCCCGAACTTTTCCTTAAGCTCATGGTCTCTGGCAATCCTGCCTCTGTCCCACATTATCTTGGAGCGCTGGAACTTCTTCCTTATCCTTTTAGGGTCTCCCATTCAGATCACTTCTTTGCCTCTCCAGCTGGCGCAGCTGCTTTGGCTGCAGGTGCGGCTGCAGGCGCTGCACTTGCTGCAGGTGCCTTTCCTCCAGAAGGCGCCTTTGCGGCCTTCTCCGCCTCCTCTGCTGCCTTCTTGGTGACTCCGACGGTTTCTCCTGTTCTTCCGGTGGACCTTGTCTTCTGACCGCGCACCTTCTGTCCCCATCTATGCCTGAAGCCTCTCCACGACTGTATGCGTATGTCATTGTCTATGTCCTGCCTTACTTTAACTATGAGGTCTGTACCTACAAGGTGCATATCCTCGCCGCTGTCCCTGTCATTTCTCCTGTTAAACATGTAAATCGGTATCTTGGTCTTTTTGGGATCCTTAAGTAGCGTCTCTATATTCCCTATATCCTGGTCACTAAGCGATCCAAGGGTGGCAGAGCTGTCTATGTTATATGCCTCCTTTATTGACAGCGATAGGGCATGAGCAAGGTTATATCCTATGCCCTTTATCTGCATAAGCGAGCTAGGTATATCAAGCTCGCCGTTTATGTCTCTTCCTGCGATTCTGACTATACTGGCTGCGGCTTTCTTCTCAGCGTGCTGCTGCGCTTTTGGTTTTTGTTCGTCTTCCTTTGCCAATGAATGCACCATGTGCGTAGTGTAATTTAACGATATCCAAATTGCCATAAAAAAGGCAAGACCGCGCAACTGCTTGCGTGGAGATACTTATGCCAATATATATCGCCAGAAGGCTTTTTAAGCTTTCTAGGAGCCTGGCAACAGGCAGCTTCTACCGGAAAGGCCTACTATTACCTTCAGCTGCACCGTCTTTCCACAAACCAGTGACTGGCCAGAATAATGCAAATGCTGCTGCACAGCAAGCGCAGTAATCCGGGCTAAGCACAAAGCGATCGCACCGTGGACTAATTTTTGCGCATAGCCGGCAGCATCGTATCCACCTATTCTCCAGACCTGCCAGCGAGCGCGCCATGGTCAAATACGGTGTATCTATCGCACAAAGCCCAGCCATACGGCGTTGTCCAATAAATATCATTAAAAAGACCTACTTTGCAGTAGATGATAACGCACTGTTAGGCGATGAAGGCATTGTAAATAACTGCTTTCAGAAGTAGTTCCTTTTCTATCCTTTTAGATGTCTTTGAGAACACTGATTCGTCAAATACCCCCTTGAATACAGAGTTGACAGTCTCGACTAGGGGTCTTTGGTGGAAATTTGTTTCATCCCGCCATTTATCCTGATTCTGTCTGCGTTTCTCTTTGCCGGGGAACCAGTACTTTCTATGCGCATGCGGCCGCCGATCAAACCAAATTGTTCTTCTATGGCGCGTTTCCTAAATATATTGCCAACTCTTCCAACAGCACT
>JAJZJQ010000016.1 GCA_021851065.1 Microcaldota archaeon | reverse complement strand
ATTTGTCAGGGGATGAAGCTGAAATCTATCGCATTATCGCAACATTCGTTGGGGGGCAGAAGCTCTTGCAGCCGGTACTCGTATCAATCAGAGATGTGGTTGATCGGTTCGCAGCGACTAAGGGCTTGCGCTGGTCGGCATTGCAACAGCGCGATGCCGCCTCTCTGAGCACCATAGTCGGCATCGTTGTGCGCCGGCTCGGTTTCAAGTCTGCGCACACGGCTAGCGGGAATGTTGTAGTAGTAACTGCCATGCTCTACCAGGAGCTTGAGCAGCGATACTCTAGTGTGCAGCAAGTCACGCTTGACACGCAGCGTGTAGCTGGCCTGCCTTCCTTTGAGCAGCTGCTAGGGATGAACCCTATGAACCCCCTGAAACCTCACAAAAACGGTAAAAAAGAGGGCTATGACGATATAAAAACTGAAGCCTCTGAAGCCTTGAAGCCTAAAATAGACAGTGAGCTAAGTCAGACAGACAGCCTACTTTTGAGCCAGAGGGTTCAAAGGGTTCAGGATTTAGACGTCAAAACCCCTAAAAAACCTGAAAAAAGCGAGGTTTCAGAGGCTTCAAGGCTTCAGCCTGATGCTCCTCCTGCCCCAGGGCCTATCCCTTCCCTAGGCCCAGGGGCTTCCGATTGGATCGTGCAGCTCAGAAATAAACCGCCTTACACTGTGATCCTGGGCTTCCTTAGGCATGGAATAGTACCGGCCAATCAGCCCCTTGAGGATGTGCTCAGTGTGTTCTTCCCGCACAACACAAAAGAGCAATACCGCAGCTCCATAGACGCGCTCTATGTACAAGGAGACATAGCAAAGAATCCAAAGACAGCGCAGTACGAGATCGTCCGCAAGGACGAGGCTGAGGAATTGTGATACGTGATACAATGGCAGCCAACTTCGATAACCTGACCGGCAAGCTCGTGATAGTAGTGTACACGAAGCCCAGCGGCCAGAGCATCAGGACTCTTGCAGTGTTCAAGGAGTTAAAGGAGGGCATGGCATTCTTCGAGTCCCCTACGCAGCACCTTGGCTGGGCAGTGAATGTCACAGCGGTCAACACGGTATACGAACTGCCTAAGGAGCAGATTCGGGCTGATAGACTATGAGCATAGACATAAGCAAACTGGGCGATGAGGAGCGCAGGCGCATTGAGGATATGGATCTGCCCGAGCGCTGCGCGCGATACCATGAATGCAGCGCACCGCGCTGCCCTCTTGATCCGTTCATCAGTATCAGGAACAGCGATGATACCCGCTCAGACCCCGTATGCGGCATTGCAGCCCCTACCAGGCATAGATACTGGCAGGCAATGACCCCTGGGGAGCGGGAACTTCTGCCTTTTGAGGGATATTTAGAGACTGAGTTCAAGCGCAGGGCCGCCGGCAGGGCAAAATGGGAGGCACTGAGCCCTGAGGAGCGCCTAAATCGCCTGCGATATTTGTCCACTCTTAGGCCAGGAGTACGGGCTGCCAGACCTGATGCCGCCAAATCGGGTAAAGATACGGCCCAGCAGCCATCAGCCGCCGCAGCTGGGATAAACAGGGGCAAAGTGCCTAATTCCGGGCCTGATTCTGGGCTATCAGAGTCTACAGCCTATGAAAACAGCCTGAAAGATGCTAAAATGGTGCAACCATGAGTATGCCATACACAAGATACGCGATGCTATGCCTGCTGCTGACCGGCCTGGCTGGGGCCGGCACACTCAGCCTTACACTGAATCCGGGTAATACGTTTGCGGCAGGCACATCAGGGGCCAACGCGGTATTGCAGGATGGCAACGTAAGCGCAGCGCTCATACTGTCAATAAACAGCGTCGAGGTAGCTCACGGCACTGGCGCAGTCGTTTACAACCTGAGCTCATACACACCGGGAACGTACAATGTGACCGGCCTTTACCAGGCGCAGGGTGAATGGGCAGCCAACACGGTAACAATAACCAGGCAGCTAACCAGCACCACTACGACCATACAGCAAAGCAGTGCTTCCTGGCAGAATCCTCCGCTGTGGGTGCTTGCAGTAATGCTGGGCATACCGGCCCTGATAGTGGCCGGCTTCATTGTATTCGCAGTGGTGATGAGGAGATAGGATGATGGCCGAAGCAATACTTACGCTGGGAAGCGTAATATCCAACGTAACTGCATTAGCCGGCTCATGGATAGCGCAGCAGGCGGCACAGCGGATCGGCACACAGGTAAGCGCGCTCGGCATGCCGGCCACTTTGATGATAGGCGGATTCGCGGCGGTGTTCGTAGGGCAGGCTGCGAAGTACCTTGTGCTGTTAGGCTTCGTACTCATGCTCCTTGGCGTTGTTGCGCTGGCATTCTCAAGCGGGCTGTTATGATGGAGTGGTACGATATAGCCTGGATGCCTGACCGGCCGCATGCAACTGTACCGCAGAGCATGAAGCGGCACGTGTCTGATGTATGGTTCTGGCTTACTGTGGACTTCGCGTACATAAGCCTGTTCGCTGAAGGGATAAAAGGGCGCAGGCGCAGTCTCAGGGCGCTCATCAGGCACTTATGGAGCACCACCAAGTCAGGGTTCGATCAGGCCAGTTGGATATTCTGGATCATCGGCGGATTCGCGGTAATCGGCAAGCTGTTCGGCCTTGCAGGGATAGCAGGAGACATAGTCACCCTGGTCGGGTTCTACATGATAGGCACGCTGCACAGGCATATCTGAGCTGCCTCACCCGGAAGCATGGAATCGGCGTATCACCACAATGAGGCGAGCATCATGCACCCATACCCGCGCAACCGCCCCAGATCCATACCAGATATAAAATATTTATAATATATTATAGGGATACCAGCACAGGGATGCCGGGGACTAGCAGGCCGGCCGTATACCCACATGATGCCTGCGCCCCTGCGCGCCGCGATGGCCAGGCCTCACATAGTTAATTAATATTAAGTTAACGTTAACTTTAACATAGAGGTGTTTGCCGTCGGAATAACGGCGACAGATTAAGCCTGCAACTCGATCAGTATCCTTCCTGGGCCGGCCTCAGTCCACTTGAACAGGCTGCCCTTCCCGATCTTGTACATGCGCGTTAGCTCTCGTGGTACCGTCGTTATAACCTGGCCGTTGCCCAGGAGCATGGCCCGGCTGTATTCCCTGCCCTTGCGCCTGAACTTGCGCCGTTCGGGTGCGTTGAAGTCCATGGCAAGCTATAATAAATAAGAAGTATATATATCTAAGCATGACAGGCCCTATAAAAGATAGGGCATTACGGACTTCATATCCTAACGCACGGCCGAGGCCCTTTTTGATAATTGTACGGATTCATGTGGAAGTCTATCGTGGTAAAAATCCTGTGCGACTGCGCATGTATAAATAGCTTTTGTGTGGTCTTTGCTATCTTGGGACATAGTGTAGCGCATAGGCTATTTATATAACCTGTCATACCACTGTTGGTGGTAGCTAGTTGGTATGTACACAATAGGTTGTGTGGGATGGTATCTATGGAGGAAACTAAGGATAACGCGAAAGTTGTAGAGAAGAATAGCCTCACGGAATCGAAGGTGGAGATTGTATTGCCAAAGGAGACCCTGGATTTTTTCAAGGGAGATGAAATAAGGGCCAGGGTATTTTATGAGAAATATGCATTCAAGGATCTTGAAGGCAAGACGGTGGAGACAGTTCCATCACAGATGTGGACGAGAGTTGCGCATGAGATGGCATCGGTCGAGGCTACTGATGCAGCACGCGCAGAGTGGGAGCAGAAGTTTGGCTGGCTGCTTGCTGATTTCAAGTTCCTGCCTGGAGGCAGGATACTGTTTGGAGCCGGGCAGAAGAGAAATACTACCCTTTTGAACTGCTATGTGATCCCGATAAAAGAAGATAGCATCGAAGCCATATTCGACTGGTGCAAGGAAGCAGCAAGAACATATAGCTATGGAGGCGGGGTAGGAACAGATATAAGCGTGCTGAGACCGAGGGGTGCGCCAGTCAACAACTCTGCAGTCTATTCTACTGGATCTACTTCCTTCATGAACATATTCAGCGAAACAACGCACACCATAGGCCAAGCCGGGAGAAGGGGAGCGTTGATGATAACCATAGGAGTCGACCACCCTGATGTGCCATATTTCATAAAGATAAAAAGGGACATGAAGAATGTCAGGTATGCCAATATCAGCGTCAGGATAACTGACGAATTCATGAACGCAGTAAAGAATGATACTGACTTCACGCTAAGGTTCGAGAACCAGAAGACCAAGATGGAGAGAAAGGTACGCGCAAAGGACTTGTGGAATGAGCTTGTCTCTTCTGCAAGAGACTGGGCAGAGCCAGGGCTTATATTCTGGGACACAGTAAAGAGGTATTCCCCTAGCGAGTACAACGGCATGGGAGTGATCACCACAAACCCATGCTCTGAGCAGCCGCTTGACCCGTACTCAGCATGCGACCTTGGCAGCCTGAACCTTTCCGCATTCGTTGCAGACCAATTCACGGACCATGCTTCCCTTGACTGGGAGTCCCTTGAGAAGGCCACGAGGTATGCAGCAAGGTTCCTTGATGATGTGCTGGATTACAACATGGAGAAGCATCCGCTTAGGCAGCAGACAGATACTGCAAGGAACGCCAGGAGAATAGGCATCGGGATAACAGGTCTTGGCGACATGCTTGTAAAGCTCAAGATAAGATATGACAGTGACAGGGCCCTTGCCTTCGTTGACGACCTGTTCAACAGGATAAAGCTGTGGGCGTATGACGAGAGCTCGGCAATAGCCAAGGAGAAGGGCGCATTCCCGCTATTTGATGCGCAAAAGCACCTCTCCATGCCGTTCATAAAGACCCTCCCGCCAGATATGCAGGAGAAGATAGGCAGGCAGGGGCTGAGGAATGTGTGCATACTCACAGTACCGCCAACAGGCAGCATATCTGTGCTGGCAGGGACGTCAAGCGGCATAGAACCGATATTTGCATTCAGCTACACAAGAAGATCCGAGTCACTCAGCCAGGAGATATTCAAGGTTTACCACCCTCTTGCCCTGGAGTACATGAAGCTGTTCAACATATCGGAAGAATCGGAGTTTCCTGACTTCTTCGTCCCGGCACACAAGATAAAGCCGGAATTCAGAGTCAAGCTGCAGGGAATAATACAGCGCCACATAGACAGTGCGATATCTTCCACAGTCAACCTCCCAAGTGAGACCACTGCAGAGGAAGTAGGCAATATCTATTTCCAGGCCTGGGAGGCTGGATGCAAGGGCATTACAGTGTACCGCGAAGGATCAAGAGAGGGGATACTGATAACTGATGAGGAGCAGAAGAGAAAGGCGAGCAGCCATCCGGCCGCAGAAGTTGCGCCTTCTGCGCCAGTGCCCGTATTCCAGGAGTGGAAGAGGGACAGGCTCCTTACAGGACAGACCATGAAAGTTAGGCTGCCTGAGGGCTCGCTCTACGTAACAGCTAACTTCGACACGGTATCCATAAAGGAAGTGTTCATAACCCTGGGCAAGAGCGGCAATGAAGAGAAGAGCTATGTAGAGGCCATAGGCAGGCTGGTTAGCAAGTACCTTCAGATGGGCGGCGATGTGCAGGAGGTTGTAGACAGCTTAAAGGGCATAAAATCTAGCTCTTCCATAGCATGGGACAGGGGCATGAAGATCTATAGCGTGCCAGATGCAATAGGCAAGTCGCTTGAGATGATGGCAGGCCTTGTGCAGCCTGCCCATGCGGCAACACTTCTAAAACCGGAGCCAGAGTCTGCGGCATTGGGGAAGCAGATGAACATGCCGGCTTCTGTTTACGAAGGCAAGATAATAAAGCCAGACAGATGCCCTTCGTGCAAGGAGGAGACGCTTGTCAACGAGAACGGCTGCTTTACATGCATGAACTGCAGCTACACGAAGTGCGAGTGACAGGAATATTGGCGCGCTGACAACATCAGCGCGGTTTCCTTTTCTTTCCAAGCAGTAGTACGTACTTTCTGAACTCTTCAGGCGATTCGAAGTTCTTGTATACGCTTGCAAACCGTATGTATGCAACAGGATCTAGAGTGAGTAGTTCCCTGACCACCATGTCGCCTATGCGCATGCTCTTTATTTCCTTTGTGCCGCTCGCCCGTATCTTGGCCTCTATTCTGTCTGTGACGCCGTCCATGGTCTCCCTGCTTATGTTCCTCTTCTCGCATGCCTTCATTATACCGCTTAGCACCTTGTTCCTGTCAAATGGCTCCCTGGCTCCGCTGCGTTTTATGACCGTTATGTCTGCCAAGTCAACCTTCTCGTAGGTGGTAAATCTTCTTCCGCATTCCTCACACTCTCTCCTGCGGCGTATGCCTTCGCCGTTCATGACCTCCCTGGAATCCACCACTTCGGTGTTGTTGCTTTTGCAGAATGGGCATTTCATAGTATTGCCTTTATCTAGTCACTGACACGCGCACGCTTCCGTATATGGTGTTTGGCAGGTTTGTATAGCCGTTGGTATAATTAATTATCAGGGAGCCGGAATAGATGGATTTTATGGGGCCGGAGAAGGCTGTTCCGTTGGAATAGCACTGGACGGAGAAGGTGTAGTTTGATCCAACAGGTATTGGTATTGTATTTGCTGGAGGATTGTTTATCGGGACTACGTAAGCAAAAGAGCTTGGCGTCATGCATCCTATGGCAGTTACCTCGATAGGATACTGCGTCGACTGTACAAGATCAAGCTGCATAAGGCCATTCTGAGACATGACCATCACAGGACAGAAGAACCCTGCAGGAAGTGTGCATTCCTCAACAGGGTTGGAGAGGCTCAGAACCTCAAATATGGCCACAGCTACTATTGCTATTATTATAATGGCCCAGCTATATGTAATCAGGTATTCTAAGGCGCTTTGCAGTTTCATGGTTATTACCTGGGTATTAATGTATAAAAACTGCTTGTACGACAGACTATGGCTGCGAGTATGCGTTTACCCATGAGCCAGTATAGCTTATATCTATAGTATTGCCGTCATATCCGTTCCCGGAATAGTCGTCTGCATTGCCGTTCAGCGGCCACCACCCCACCAGATTTGATAGGTCTATAGGGGAGCCGCCTATGCCCTCAGTGTAAAGGGCGCTTATGCTGTTTGAGGATAGAGCGGTGTTGTATACCTGGAGGTTGGATATCTGGCCGTTGGTATAGTAACCGGCAGTTGCATCGCCCGGCCCCATGTCGGCGCCTAGGCTGAAAGTGGATAGAGAGGTGGAGAAACCTGACAGGGAACCTGAGCTTGCCAGCATGCCATTGACATAAGAGTCAAGAGTAGAGCCGTCATAAGCGCAGCTCAGGAAATACCATTTGTCCTCAGACAGGATTATGCCGGATGACACATCCGCGGCGTTGGTCCAGCAGTGAAATACATTTGTAGAAGAAACATAAGGTACCAGCTGGTTATTCCCACTTCCTCCACCGAAATTAGCCAGATCCTGCTGGGCGCCGGATGCCTGCAGGTATACCCACAATGATGCAGTCATAGAACTCGCTCCGGCTATCGGCACATTGCCAGTGATATAGCTGCCAGAGCCATCTAACTGAGCTACGAATTCAGGAGGCTGCTCGGTGCACTGTCCTGAAAGCGAGGCTCCTCCAAAGCGATTGATAACCACAGCGCATGATCCTGGATGCGCCCTTGGAGTGGAATTGCCGAACACGCCAAGTTCGAACAGGGCTGCGATTACAACTCCCATGATTAGTATAGCCCAGATATAAGTCATCAGGTACTCCATCGAACTCTGGGATCTCATGATACTTTTTTCTAAGGCATTCCTTAAAATAAGCACCGTATGCCATACGGCTACGGTTGGTACCCGTCCCACCAGGGGCCTCCGGTGAATGTTATCCCGTTGGTGGTGTAGCTGTTTAGCTGGTCTCCGGAGTAATCGTTGCCATTGCCATTGAGCGGCCACCATGCGACAAGGTTTGATAAGTCTATTGGCGCTCCGCCAACTCCTTCCTGGTACAGCGCTTCTATGGAATTCGAAGAGAGGGCTGCGTCATATATCTGGACGTCGGATATCGCCCCGTTGAACCACTCGGCATCGCCGTAGCCGTCGCTTGGGCCGCATGCATAGCATGATGGAGATAGCGTCCCAATTACAACATTTGACCCGACATACCCCATTCCACCAGGATTAGGCCTGGTTCCAAGCAGCTGGCCATTGGCATACCAGTATTTTGTCGTCGGATTCATTGATACAGAAAGGAACATGAACTTGCCGTATCCTGCATTTGGTATGGGGAAACCGTAACCATTCCAGTCCCCGGCGGTATCCCATTCGAGGCACCATCCAGGATAATCGCTAGGTGAGCATGGATGTGGCTGGTTATTGTAGTCGAGTTTCATTCCGTATTGATACTCCTTATCGACTACGTCGTGGAATGGGGGGCCGGTTACAGCCGCCCAGGCAGTTATGGTTATGCTGTTGACTATATTGAGCATGCTCTGCGGAGAGCTTGAGTTGAATATCACGAAATCCCCTACGCCGTGTGATGCAAATATGAATTCAGGCTTCGCAAAGTTGCATGTGCCTACGAGCCTAATACCGGCGGTAGTGCCAGGGCCATCGGGCCTTGTGACAGAGCATGACCCGGGAGATGCTGTAGGCGAGTAGGTATTTGCATTGAATACGCCAAGCAGGTAGAAGGCTACAAGGATCAAGGCGATTATGATTATCGCCCATAAGTATGTCATTAGGTATTCAAGGGCCGCTTGCAGCTTCATGAAATGGTATTGAATGATTAATAATAATTATGTTATTACTGTGCATGAGTCCTTCTCTACAACAACAGTCTTCTCAGCCTGGGCAACGATGCCGCCGCTGCGCTCTATGAGAACAGGGAACGGCTCAAGGCTATCGGACTGCAGCAGCTCTGCTATGGCTCTCCTTGCCCTGAACTCGTCCCATTGCAACCCGTTTATCAGCCATCGGATGGCGAATGGAAAGGTGAGGAAGTTGGCATATATGTACTCTTTAGCTGTCCGTGCATCGCTTGACCTTGGCATCCTGCCTGCAGTGAGCTGGAATATTTCAAGGTAGTCGCCGTCGACAACATGTCCTTCGCCTGTAGTCATGAACGGCTCTATTGCTATGACTTCGCCTTCCTGCAGCTCTGTGGTGTCGCCATTGTCGAAGTTGGGTATGAATATGCGTGCATGCAGTTCGTCCTGCTCTATCCCGTGCCCACCCAAGTTCCTTATGGGATTGCATCCGCTGCTACGTGCAACCTTTGCAATCTCCCTGCCTATCTCATTGACCTTCCTGCCTGCCCTTACAAGACTAATGGCGGTTTCAAGTGCTTTCTGGGCTGCCTGCGCAAGATGCACGTATTTATCGCCAAGGCACAGGGTAATGGCGCAGTCTGTAAGGTAATTATCTTTGCGTGCACCAAGGTCTATCTTTATAACGTCATTGTCCCCCATGATATTTGCGTCGGAGTAGCCTGGCGTGTAGTGGGCCGCCTGGGCATCTGTTGAGATATTTACAGGAAATGCCTGCTTGCACCCTCTGTCCTCTATGAATTTCTCTATTTCCGAAGCGGCATCAAGCAGCCTGCGCCCAGGCTTCACTACAGACTTTGCATATTCCAGGGCCTCACGCGAGACCTTCCCGGCCTCCTTTAGCTTGGAGTAATCGTAATCCTCTTCCATCATAACCTCCTTTGCGAGCCTGCGCCTTTTAGCTCCTCCTCGCTGTATCCAAGCTCCTTTAGTATCTTCAAAGTCGCCGGCATGACTTGGTGGTTTATGTAGTAGTCCGGATCGTAGGTCTTGGCTGTGTCCTCAAGTTCCGCCTTTTCTGACACAGAGCTGCCGTTTCTGGTTATTATGTAGCCTATAGTGCCGCCTTCAAGCTCTGCCTTGCTCTTTACCCCTTCACTGAGCGCCTTTCTAGCTGCGTGCAGTTCTGGAGACACAGAATCGTAGCTGTCCATACGTTTCCTTAGCTGAGTATATATTACAAGGTCCTTCATACTGACCTCCCCCTCCTTGAGGTTCTTGACTACATCCTTTACTATGGCCATGGCCTTCTCCTTGCTGCCCTCGCTTAAGATGGCTTCCAGCACACGTTTCTGGGTGTCTCTTGCTATATTAGACCAGTCGCGCCTTACAAGTTCAAATCCTTTTATCTTTATCCTTCCGGATTCGGAGAGCAGCGCGTACTTCTTTTTAGCCCCGGTATCGCTCTTTCCTTTCTTGCCAACGAATACGCCCCTGCTGTAGAAATCTTCAAGCTCAAGTTCCATTGCGCCTGGAAGTTTTGTGTTTATCTCGCGCATGAAGTTGATTGCGTCATCCTTGGTTTTGGACTGCATGAGAAGGAATACAGAGTCGGTATCGCTGTAGATTACCCTGAATCCGGTCTGCTCTGCTGCAGCTATGGTGTTCTGTATGGTCTCTCTTCCGAATGCGGTGACGCTGCCGGCGCAGTCCCTTGAATACCATCTAGACCTTGCATAGCCAAGGTATCCGTAGAATGAATTCGCGAGTATCTTTAGGGCCTGCGACCTCGCGCCGAGGAATATATTGTCAGGGTCCTTCTTGTATCTCCGCTTTACCTCGGTTCTCTCGGCTATGAGCAACTGGAGCACTTTTGGTATTATTCCCATTGGCTCCTTCCTGAAATGTGTGCCTATAGGGGAGGTATAATACTGTATGCAATCCGTGCACATGGCAGACGGGTCTATGTTGTTTGAGATTATGATCGAAGGGTACAGGCCCCTGAAGTCGAAGACCGCTATATTATCATATATCCCGGCTTCCGGGGTCTTGACATATGCGCCCTCGATAGGGTTCGCGTTCCTCTGCGCTATGTCAGAATCATTGGGTTTGTTTGGAACAACCTCTTCGTTCCACGCGGCGAATTTCATTAGGATGTATTCAACCAGTTGGCCGGTGGTCGATATTGCAGTCTCTGAGAGGGTAAGCCCAGATACTTTTGAGATTTCTATCTCAAGCGGAATGAAGAACTCGTAGAGTTTCTCAAGGGACATTGAGTCGCTTAAAGAGTATTCTGAAAGGTTTTCGACATCCTCTTTGCTGCCGTCCCATTGCTTCCATATGGCAGTCTTGTCTACAGTTATCTTGGTGTCGCCGGTTATGGCTCTGTAGACATCGAATAGTGTGAGGCGATTTGTTTTCAGGAGCTTTTCTGAAGCGCCTACTATGGATATGAACTTTGTTACATTGTACATATCCAGATTTATTCTCCCAGGTATCTTGACCATCTTAAGCAGGCCATGGTTCTCCTCCTTGACCTCCTCGCCATAGCGCGTTATGTCAAAAGGTATGCCAAGAGTCTTGGCCCTTTTAATGAGATATGGTATGTCGAAGTTTGATGAGTTGTATCCTGCGATTATGTCAGGATCTGCCTTCTTGATGATTTCCACGAATCTGAGTATCATTTCCTTCTCATCTTTGCATGCAGTCACAAACGGCTTGTTTACAGGCTTGGTAGTTATGACGCCGCTTATTCCTTCGCCTTTGTAGCTTATCATGATGCAGGGGTCTTTGTCTGGGCGCGGAGCTATCTGAGGGTTGTAGGTTTCTATGTCAAAGCAGATGTAGCTTAGGCGCTCATTGGACTCCTTTGATCCGGTTATCTCATCTATTACCAGCTGCTCTTTGTCTTGGTGGGCCTTGACCCTCACCCCTGATAGCGGGGATATGTGCTTGTCTATCAGATATCTCTTCCAGAAAAGGATGTCGTACTCGTATCTCTCCCCGAATTCCATAAGGCGCTCGCTGAGTTTCGGCACACTGCGAGTGTTGTCCGTCTCGATCCGCAGTGCCGTAGTGGTGACTCCCTTTACACTTAGTTCATGCCTCCTAACAGAATGTATGCTTATACGTTCGCCGTCAGCAGTAATGTCCATCCCTGCTATGGATTTCTCATCTATGGCGTTGTTGAAAGGCACCAGATAGAAATGGGGATAAAAGGATGGATCTATGAGCGTGTAGGTCTTACCGGCTGACTTGAGCGTTGCCCTTATCACGCTCCTCCCCCCGAGTGGAACGTAGTCTACATCCACTATTACTCCATCTAACTCTATGGATTCCACAGTCCCTACCGGATAAGTATGAGTGGGGTCTTAGGATACGCTGCTCTGGCTATTCGCCCCTTCCTGGAGCTTTGCCCTTGATATTGGCAGCGGAGCCACAAACCCTATCGAGTATGCTACAAGCGTGCCGCGCGCGCCGCACTCGAAGTTAAGTATGTTTATTACGTCTTCTGCGAAATTGAGTGGGAGCGTCTTTTTTGATTCCCATGTGCTCTTTATGTCATCAGCATCCTTCTTGGCCTCCTTTGATATCACGTTGCCGGCTATCGTGAGTTTGCCAACCTGTTTGGCATCGCTAGGGGAGGTGCCTGTCTCGTACACTGCAGTGAATGTGAATGCAACATCGACATCCTCCTTGTTGACCTTGACTCCGTCAAAGTTAATATTGAACTTCATGTTCATTATTGCTTCCTGTGTCTCTCTGCTAGCTTCTATTTTGCTAACGTCTATTCTGGTTATCATAAAATCACATCTTATTATAGGGATATAATCTTTATAACGCTTTGCATGCGTCGTAACCTCATGGATTTAATAGGTGCGTGAAGTTATAGTTAATGTGGGCATGTGGCGCAATTTGGATAGCGTTCCTGGCTTCGGACCAGGCGGTTGCGGGTTCAAATCCCGTCATGCCCGTCAATGCTAATGCTGAGGCTGGACTTTCGATTCTCCGCGGGCCCACACAAAACAAGCCTCGACATCTGCGGGTTCGATCCCGCAGTACGGGCATGACAGGAAGCAACGGAAAGGCGGGTTCGGGGTGCGTTTCCGATATGCTTCCGAATACAAGCAGAAACGCAGGCAAAATTCGGGTTCGGGGTGAATTTTCCGAGTTTCCTAGAAAGCCTGAAAGACAGGGTTCGGGGTTGGCTTTTCAGGACTTTCTCAAACAGGCTGAGCTGCTAAGCTACAGCATGTCAAAAAACCAGCTCGAACGGGTCAGAGCGATTGTGGCTCGCGCTCATGAGCGCCGTTTCAAAAGAAGAAGAGAGCCTAGATACGGCTCTCTGAACAAAGGTTTTACGGAGCCTGAACTGCAACGCTTCTTTAGAGTGATTGCAGCCGAAAAGTATGCGCTACTTTTCAGGTATCAGGCCTACATGGGTCTTCGAGTTGGCGAAGTCTGTCAGTTGCGCATAAGCAACATCGACTTCGACAAGCGAGAATTGACTTTGAAAAGTGAAAAGTCGGCGATGATGGACTCGCTGATAATTCCGCTTGACTTGTTCAAAGAAACCGTAGAGTTTCTGAACAAGCACTCGAAAGAGATAGAGGTGGCCGATGGCTACATTTTCTTCAAAGAAAATGACAATGGCCATACCGGGCTGCCGTATATCAACGTGAACTATGTAAGAAACGTCTTTAGGCACGTAGTGAAAGAAGCAGGCTTGAATCAAACCTATGCTACTTCGGAAGAAGGTAGCGTCGGGCGCACGTCCAGAGCGTTGCATAGGCTTACAACACACAGCCTGCGCCACTATGCGATTACGCATTTCGCAAAGTCGACGAATGGCAATATAGTTCTAGCATCAAGGTTCGCAAGGCACGCCGATCCTGCGACTACGATGCGCTATATAGCGAAAGACAAGGATGAGCTATACAAGAACATAGACTTTGCGTTTACGGACAAGATAACGCCGTTAAAGCGTTTATCTAAGGCTATTCAGGATAGATAGCCTTCCATTTTCTTTCTTTCAGAGCTATGACATATAGCGGAGCTTTCATTATGGCTCTGAATTTAACTGCTCTCTGAATATTAGGCTCAAGCTCGCCGCTTCCAGCTATGGCGAGTGCTACATCTGGCTTTATTTGACATACTTTCTGAAAGCTTTTCCATTTTACTAGCTTATGATGGTCGTATTCTATAGCAACTCTATATTTTCCACGCCTAGCTATCAGGTCTATGCGACCGCTTCTCTCTGGCTTGTCCTTCATCTTAAAAATAGGATATTCTCTAGTTGTATAATAGCCGTTCTTTCTGAATATCATTTCAAGCTGGTTTATAGTATCATTATGCTTAATTTCTGGGCTTACTACCTTAGCTATCTGAAATACTATGCTCTCAATTTCCTTGTTATCCATCTTTCTTCACATCTACAAGCATATAGCTGTCATTCCCAGCCGTAATTTCCTTAATGTCCTTCATAATATCCTTGTCATAAGTAACCCAAGTAAGCGGCAAGCCGTATTTCTCCTTCTTAGCTCCATTAATCTCTATAGCGTCCTTCCTAGCCGATGTCTGTATCTCATAGGCCATCCTTGCCTTGTCGTCCCATAGGTATTTCTTGCGCTTGTCCACAGGATAGGCTATCAGGTCGTGAGCCTCGCGCTCCCTAGGCGCAACGACCAGCATGTTGCTCTTGTGCAACTGCTTGATAGTCTTAGCCAAGATTTGCTTGTGCAAATCCGAGCCTGCGTTTAGCTCGTCTTTTAGGATGGTAGCAGGATCGACCCAGCGTTTCCCGCTGGCTGTCAGCACAAAGCCTTTCTTCTGCTTCTGTGCTAGGCCTAGGCTCGCAGCGGCGTCGAAGACGCCCTCACGCGAGCCGTAGCCGTAAATGGTATTGTCGCTTATGGCGAAGCCGCTTGTTTTGAGCCAAGCGGCGAGCCCAGCCAAGCTTGCGTCTTGGCTGTTTTGCATTGCTAGCAATGCTGCGTGAACCGTAGGCGAAGGTCTGTCCGAAGGTTGGGCTGGCATAAGAGGTTCAGCTTTAGCCTGCGCCTCGTAATAGACACGCTCCTTGTCCTGAGCCTCCCAGAAAAGCGAGATTTCGGGTACAGCTTGGTGTAACCATTCATACCTAGCATCTGTGAAATAGTGCTTAGGCAGGCTTACAGCCGCCCATGCGAGCTTTTCGTCTATGGCTCGTAGAGCCTTTAGGTCGTCATCATGGTTTGTATTGAATATGAACTGAGTTCCGAACTGGTTTCTTACATGGCTTGGTATATCGGTGTAGTTCTGCGTAGCAGTCCACAACATGCCGAAGGCTCTTATCTCCCTGCTCATTTCCACGTATATGGACTCGTATTTCTCGAATGTCCTCAGAAGCCTGTGGGCTTCGTCGACGCACACGATTACCTTTCTCTCGTCCTTGCCCTGAGTTAGTATCTCCTTCCATATCTGCCTGAGTATCAACTCGGCATAGAAGGTTTTTGCATCCTCATTAAGGCTTGAAAAGTCGAAAACTACGTTTTCGTTCAACTCAGGCACTTCGTGTGCGCTGTCGTTGTATAACGACTTTACGTGTTCTTTCAGGTATAGCAACGCGCTCTGCTGCGTTGGATTCTTTGTGTTCTTTATCTTCTTCTCTATGTTCTCGTTAAATTCTTTCCAGTTCTTAGAGTCCTTTCCGATCTCTCGAAGATAGACGGGTATGTATTGCGCCGTGATGCCTATGGCAGTCATCGGAAAGGTAATGACGAAGGCATTAACGAAGGCTTCTATGTCACGCAGCGCGTTTGGCAACGCTCTAGAAGCCTCTACTATCGTATAGCCCATCTTTAGATATTCGTCGTTGGGCTTGAATGAAAATATAATTTTCCTGTTATCGGCAAACTGCTCCAAAAGGTATCTAGTCAGTTTGCTCTTTCCCTGCCCGGTAGTCCCTACTATCATCACGTTGCCGTTGGCCTTTTGCATGATGTAGTTCTTTAGGTCTACCGGCTTGTTTGGTATGTCCCTTCTTTCTATAATTCGGTCTACTGGCGTCTTGTTGCCATAGTAGACCTGCTTGTTCACGTTCTTTACTGAACTCCTGACAGTTGCGCCCTTCCTTACGGAATGGTTTGTAGCTATGAGCGAGGCCGTTATGTATAGGACAAATATGAACCATAGGCCGAAGCCATACGCTAGCTGTCCTATGATTCCAAAAACAAGTGTGGTCAATAGGCCAGATACTATCAAGTACCATAACCATGTCCCAACACCGCTTCCCTCGGCGATAAACTTTGCCGGATGAAACTCCTTTGCATATTCTTTATCGACCATCGGGTTTACCTTTCGGTAGCGGTCTATGGCTTCGCCATAGTTGAAGTTGTTGTATTCTTCTAGTTCATAACTACTGTTGTTGCATCATCCTTATATTTGCAGGCTACGCCCTTTTCTAGGCGCAGCCCTTTGGGTGTTTGGTATAAAATGTTAAAATCAGCCTTTCCTTAACGTACCGAACTGCCTTATTCCTTATCCACCTATATTACGGTGGTTCAAATATAAATACTTATGCCTTTTTGTCGTCGGTTTATCGACGTAGAAATGGACTTTAGGCCAGTTCATACAGCAAAAAGGCTACCTCCTTCTGTGATGCCATGCCCTCCCCGCATGAAAATCCATGCGGTTTATCATCCTTGGTCCATACCGCGCAGTCATCTTGGCTGCTCTCTTCTTAAATCTCGCATTTGAAGACTTCTGTGCCTCTGCGGTAGCACCCGGCACAAAGAGGTTTTCTATGTTCCTTCGTATGCCGGTATAGGCACTCCATAGAAATAGGCCTATAATGCCTCCTACGATTACCAATCCGATTACTAGAAATGGATCAAAAACAAGTCCTACAAGAATTACCAATACCACTACGATTTTTATCTTGTCGTTTCGGTGTAATTCCACGATTTTGATAGGTCGTTGGAACTTATAATGCTTATCTATAAGGTTGGTTGATTTCCTGTAACTACAGGTAATCCTTTATTGTTGTAAACAGTTTTTAGTATATATGCCAATTCATCCTTCTCTGGAAAGCTTCGATACACGACCATATAAGTGGGATCATCTTGGCTATCTATCTTTGTGACTGCGTGCAGTAATCTCTGTGATCGCTCATCCATAAATGTGATTTTGTTGAAGGCATTGAGTGCAGTTTTTATTCCATTAGTGTCGAATTGACTTCTGCTGCTATTAATAGATGGCAGCGTGTACATTTGTTGTAGATACGATACGAGTTTGCTTAATTTAAATTCGAATGTGTTCTCCTTTTTGTCACGCCATTCTATTATTTTGTTAACATCACTTTTCTCAATCAAATCAGGAAATATGCTAGTCCATAGCAAGACCATTATATACTCAAATGGTGTTTTGTCTGATTCCTCGTAGATTTTAAATCTACCTATTTCCTCCTTTAGTTCGCCCAAAAACTTTCTATAGCCTATTTTTAGTTCATCCTGAGCAGTTTTGTTCTTGAGGTTGCTTGCATCATCCAATCGAATAAGTATGAATTCAGTATTGTTTGCTGCGGGTTCTACAGAATATATTATTATAGCAAAATTATTTTTGAATATATCTTCTCCAGAATCTTTCTTAGCCTGTAGATATTTTACCTTCAGATAACCAATTGCACGATAATCAATGTTTGGTGCAAATAAAACGAGGTCGTGGTCTTCAATATTAAGTTCTTTAAATGGTTCATCATATTTTTTAAGTTGAGAGATAAGTTCCTTTTCTATGAACTTCTCGACATATTCCTTTTCTGATGCAAAAACGTGGTTCGGAAAGTCTGGATTAGCTAGAGATTTTTTAATATCTCCAATCCATATCGAGTCGGATAGTTTTGTAATAAAGTCGGGTGTTTGAGGGCTTCGCCCATTTGCAGTCTTGTAATTTAGTTTTGATACGAAGTAGAACTGACCATTCAATCTTTCCAGTACGAATTTTCTGAGGCAAAGTATGGCTTTAAGTGTCCTTATATAATTCTTAATTTCTATATTCCTGATTTTTATTTTTTCTTCATTATTAGGCATCTTCAACCACCCCATCGTAAGTTTCAGTCAAAAACATTAGAATCCTGTTAAAAGACAGAGAAGTTACTTGTGTCTGAGGTATTATCAAAATTTCTGAAACAGAAGTTATTATTAGGTCATAACTTCCACCAGACACATAATCATGCATTGTCAAATATAGTAACCCGCCTTCTTGAGAAAGTATCGAATACCCCCAGTTCCTTAATCTATCTTTTATTAGTGTAGTTACCTGCACCGCATCCTTACTATCTTTGAATATCTCTTCATTAAGGATAAATCTAACTGGATGAGGCTCAATATTATCCAGAGACCTTCCCTTCTTCATAATGACCTGCCCAAATTTCTCCATGTATTCGCTCAATATATACTTCAAAAAGAGTGTATAAATCATTGTATAATCAGTTCTGCTATATTTTAGGACGCCTGATCTACTTACTCTAACTTTACCAAAAATCTCATCTTTCTCTCCTATCTTTTTTGTTAGATGAATGTATATACCATCAACCCAGACAAATTCTTGGCTAGCCTTCTTGAAAAGGTCTAGGTAGTCTATCACTTCCCAAGTGCTTTCTATTTTCTTCTTAACATAATATCTCTTCAGGACATAGTTTTTCACTACTATGTTATAGTCACTTTTTCCTTTTACGTTGTTTAGTAGATTTTTGATGTCTTCAGACCTCAAGAAAATTCTAGATAAAAATGGGTAGAATTTGTTAAAAAATTGTTTAATCTGTTCGAAATATATGCTATCTGCATTGGTTACTAATATTGCTAATGGTTGTTTCTTCAAAATCTGTAGAAATATCTGTGTTCCATCATCGTATTTAGGCCCACCATTTTTAATCACATTAAACTCTATCAAAATGTTTTCGTCATCCTCATACGATGTTTTGAAGTTTGAATCCTTGAACTTGTAAGGTTTGAATTTTTGAAATATGTCCAATGGCGGCACTCTAGTGTCGTATATAAAAATTGCAACTTTTATTGAAGCAATAGGCACTTTCTTAATATTATCAAATATCTTAGCAATGCTACCTCCTTCAAGAAAGTGAGTTATCTTATATGGCATAAGATTATCTGCCGCTTAAGGTATTTATACTCTCTAATTACTGTCAATTCCGTATAAGTTATAAACGAGTTCGTCTACCTCTTGTTCAAGTTTCTTCGTTTCTTTTCCGTTTTTCTTATCCTTGATAAGTAGCATTACCTTTTCAGCTATTTTTGTCTCTAGTGATTTATTTTCGTTAGGTATGTAAAAACTTGCTACACTATTGACGCTCAATTGCCTATACCCACCTGATTTGATTGGTTGGGTTTTGAGATATTCAGCAAAAACTTTAGAATTGAGTATTCCAAGAAGTGTGTATTTATTCATTTTAGGACATATTCCTATTACTCCCGCAGTTCCACCAATGAATAATGCCTTTTGTTCATTTAAAGCGAAATTAGGTTCCTTGGTTAGAGCAGGGGTAACAATCTCGGCTTTATCAAAATCTGAGGGTAAATCAAAATACATCATGGCATAAAATTCATTGTGCAATTCCATTGCATTTTTCTTAAACCAACTTCTTCTATCTAACTCAGGCCTCACTTCCTTAAAGTAATTATAAGCATTTGGAAACTCCTTTGCCATCTTCTCGTGTGATATTGTATTAGGAGCCTCATCAGAATGAGGATATATTGCATAAACAGATGGTCTAGCTATCCATCGTCTTACATCCTTTCCTTTTAATGTTGGCCTTATAATTTTTGGTTCTATCTTAACCGTTCGCAGTTTTGTTTTAATCGTTATTAGTGGCTGTTCATTTTCTTCTATTGAACCTAGATATGCGCCGTCTTTGCCAGTTCGTATTCCAGACACGAAAGTAGCCTCAGATGAAAGCTTTGGCAACTCAGCAAGTTTCTTCGCTGCAACTTGTTCCTTTTTCGATCTTATAATCCATGGTTCACTATCAAAATCGTCTGATTTTAGATTAAAGATAGATGCATCAACTGGTTTCTTACCATTCTCCTTGTACATCTCCAATTGCTGGAATATAGTATCTGTACTTGAAGTAACCTTAACACATAAAATAGATTCACTAGGTGTTTTTGCAAAAACAAAGATAAGTGGATAGTTGGTAGCAGAATCAAAAACTCTGTTGGCTCCAAAATCTATTATCTCTTCTATGCCCGTATTTTTCGAAATGAAGGTACGTAATTTCTTCCCATACTCCTTTACCATGAACTGATTCGAACAAATATATGACATCTTACCCTTTTCTGTAAGCAGTGTTATTCCTAACTGAATAAATGGTATGTACAAGTCAAAATTCCTAAAAACCGTGTCTGCATAAGTTTTCCTATAATAGTCAATTTGGGTACTGCTAGTAAGGTTAGCAGTGTTGACGTAGGGTGGATTACCAACTACAAAATCATATTTCTTTTTCTTAAGTGTATCCACTTCTTCCTTATCTTTTGCTAGGCTCTTTCCAGTAGAACCATAAAACTGCACAAGTTTAGGTTGGCCATTCGGTGTTTCTAAAGAGTCTGTTTCATATACTTTAAAACGAGGCACTCTAAAGGACTTATTTTCCTTTACAGCTTTAGAGTACAAATCAATAACTTGGAATAGGATATTCATCTCACTAATACTTATTGCAAATGGATTAATGTCAAATCCATGGATATGTGTGGCTACAGAATTAATAATATTTTCACACTCCTTACCAGTTAATTTCTCATATACCTGCTGCCATTTCTTATTGTCCATAGCCTCTTTTGGAGTAGCCTTACCAAGTTTTACTACGTCTCTTGCAATCAATCTTTTAGTTGCCCTGACTAGAAACCCTCCCGAACCGCAAGCAGGGTCTATCAAATTTTTATCCTCAATAGCTCTTTCTGGTGTATAACCCACTGTATTTAGGATGTAATCTACAACTTCATCGGGTGTATAAAACTCGCCTAGTCTTTTCCTCTCCTCTTTTGGCAAGTATCTCTCGTATAGTTTGCCCAATATATCTCTGTCAACCTTCCCAAAATTAAATTGATTCAGAATCCACAAACTACGATTAAGTACCTTATCAAGTTCGCCATCACCGCTTTCATACCAGTCCAAAGGGTTGTCCTTCTCATAGAAATGATAGTATATTGCAGTTGCTCCATTATAAGAAAACTGTACTATCTGCTTAAAAACGCCAGAATCCCCAAGAACAGGTTCAGAAAGTTGTTCCCTAAGTCTTCCTATACCACCGTTAGATATTTTCTTACTTAGCAATGACTTATCTTCGCAAATTCTAATAAACAACAATCTATTTAGAAGCACATAGATTGATTCCTTGCAGAATATCTGTTTATTTTCTTCCTCTTTGTCGTCAGGTCTATTCGATAGAGTCTTCCATATGTAATAACCGTCAAATGAAGCATATTTCTTATATTTCCCTCTAGTCCTAAGTTCCACTTTCGCTATCTCAGCAGCCACCTTTCTATTTCCATCACTTCTTTGCTTTGCTTCTTCTACATCTTGCAAGTCCTTAATGTACTGTGCATAACCTGCATAATATTCATCAAAAGCAGAATATGTAAACTGCTTAAGAAGATCATTTGAAATATATTGGAGTTGACTTATAAGCTTATCAAATCCTTCTTCTTCCGAAACATCAATTTTTGCATAATACTTGTCAAAATTGCCATATTTTAATGGACTCCAAATTTCTTCCTTTGTTATGTTATTAAGAAACAGGATTGCGCCAATTTCATTCGTAGATAGTTTTTCTTCTGTCAGTCTCTTTGAGTCTACTATATCTTTAAAATTTATATCCACCCGTAGTATTCTATCCTTATCGGTTATCTCCCACAACAGAAATCTATAGCCATTAGTGAGTCCTATAAAACGAGTATTCACTTCCGCATACTTCCAAGCTTGCTCCCTCCACTTTTCAGCATCGAGGCTCTCTTTCGGTCTTTTTGTTTCTATAACAACGGCCTTGTCATTATTCTCATCAAATAGAGTAATATCAGTTCTACTTCTCTCAAACCGATATTCACTTCCGCTATATCCAAGCACCCCCTTAACGAAGTAATCTACAAGTCTAGGGCTAAAGTCGTGTTCTAGATTATCCAAGGTTATCTCACTATTTATCTTCTTAAATGCGAGAAGAACCCTCTGCGTAAAGCTTGCACCTGTCTTAGAAACCACTTAGATTACCCTACAATAACATGGGTGTAGAAGTTTAAATTTCTTTATTTTCTGCGTAGGAACTACCCAATTCGCAGGCATCCCAACCGCACCCTCATCGTTGCGACCAGACCGCAACTATGCAACTCCTTAAATTCCTCTTTGCTCAGAGCCAGCATGGCTCTGTATCCGCACCTTTTGCAGGTATGTAGTATTGGCGTGTTCATAGAGTTCATCTCCGCTTCTGAGTGGATGAACTCGTGCATGAACACGCACTATATACCGAGGTCGGCGATTCGGACGCTTTCGCTTCCGAGGTCTCGGTCTGAGCCTTGGGCGAAGCCGATTGACCGAAGCGCAAATTATTTATATTTCCTATATCGACATAGCCTGTTAATCATGGCAAAAGAAACGTTTCAACAACTCTATAACCAGTTACCATCTAAAGATCGGGCGCGCTGGAAACGGATGGACATTCTCTTGACGCAGTCGGAATCGTTGGTTGCAGACATTTGCACTTGCCTATCCTCTCGCAAAACGGCAAATAACAAGGAGATTAGGCCAAGGCGGTCAGGATAATTAGGTAATTCCTCGCTCTTTTTCTTCTTCTTTTAGTATATTGTCCTCCTTTACCAGTTTATGTGCCTTCCTTATCTGCGGATAGTCTCTCTCCCATCCCTTTTCGTCAACACCCTCCTCATTATACTCTATATCTTCTTCCTTTAGGGCGTGCGACCCGGTTTTATAGCGATGCACTTCCCATTCAAGCTCCTCCCTCTTTTCCCTTTCCTTCCAATATCTGTCGCTCCATTCCCGTAGCTCCTTTAATTGCTCGTCTTCATATTCTTCCATCTTCTCCAATGTCTCGGCTTTCAAATCTTTTAATCTGAAGTTCAACATCCTTATTCGTCTCTCAGCCCCCTCCAGCAAACGGGTTTTCAGCCTCAGCGCCCTCGCCGTCTCAGCTGGGGCGACAATAAATGCAAAAACCCATGCCGTCAGGCTTGCCAATATGCCTATAAAAACACTGGCCAATTCGACGTTGTTCACAGAGAAATAGTATGACAGCAGTCCAAGTGCCACTGCAAATACTATTATTCCGATCCACGTGTGCGTAGCTAGACCTCTCCATTTAGTGGGCCGGCGCGCTTTTGTTCTTAGTCCCCTTCCCCTCCTTGCCATAATTTCTTAGGCGCAGCCTCCAATATATTCTTTTCCTTGGGTCAACCTGAGACTTTCAGTCTCACAGCTGCGCTGCAAGGGTCTCCCCTAGCCACAACTGGCTTAAGCTACGCAGTATAAGGAACCTCAGCTCTTAGCAAGAGCTTGACAGAACCGACCCGCTTTTGGTGGGGGGCAAAAGCTAGGGTCGGTAGAGTAAGTTTTCATGGCTGGAAAGCGTAGCCCGCAGCCACCGCAGGTGGCGGTAGACCACGAACCGCTTTAGCGGTTCGGGGGCGTAGCGGGCGTTACTCTACATGCTTTTAGCAAAATCATGACAAAATGGTCGTTTCACAACTAATGGGGAGTTTTACGAGGGAAAATGAGTATTTTTCATGTAAAAGAGGGTCAATTTACTCCCTACGTTTGGCCAAAATACTCCCTACGTCATGTTTTTGGCTCAAATTTATGGTTTATGCCTAAGACAGATAACATAACGATTTCGGCCGTTCTGCTGGCGCAGTTATTGGCCTACATCTTGTTTCTGTCTAGGTTCGATTTACATGCAAAACCGAACCCGGCGTCTATATAAATTCTGGGAGGTAAATATGTTTGAACAATCGGAGTTCGATTGCAAGCAATTATGTTTAATCGGGGTTGCTAGAATGACTAGAACAAATCGTCGAATTTGGTCAAATTCTCCTATCGGGGTTGCGGGTTCAAATCCCGTCATGCCCGATAAATATTGAGTGATTCATATGTTAGACCATATAAGTTTGACCGTAAAAGACGTGGAGGCCTCAGCTAGATTCTATATGGGACTGTTCGGCCTCAAGACAGACAAAGGATGGGAAAGGAAACCAGAAGGACTCCGCGCAATGGTACTTCTTTCAGATAACACAACAAGGCTCGAGTTGATTCAAGCTAAAGACATGAAGCCTAACCTGAACAACAGGAACAGGAACAATTTCGTTGATGTGACTAAGCAAGAAGGTTTCACTCACATATCTTTCTCAGTTAAGAACATGGATGGCACTGTAGCTAAGGCAGTCGAGATGGGAGGCAGAATAATAGAGAAACCCAGGACGGGTATCACTGTAAAGTCATTCGCTTTTGTGGAAGATCCTGATGGAATAGCTATAGAGTTGGTAGAAAGAGATAGAAGTAAATGAGTCGGGGTTGCTAGAATGGTTAAAACAAATCGTCGAATTTCATCAAATTCTCCTATCGGGGTTGCGGGTTCAAATCCCGTCAATGCCAAAATTGTGGCAGGTATACTGCGCCGTGCAGATCAGCTCTATCAGCTGAACGCGAGGCGCATATCATGAGAAATGGGCCTTTGGCCTCTTTTCTCATGTCAAAGCCTTAAGAGCCTGGAAGGATTTATAAGGGAGAATAGCCCCTAATAGAATCCTATCGTGGTCATATGGCAATAAGCCTTGGTGAGATTAGGAAAGCAGCTGCTTCGTATGACCCAAAGAAGCTTACGATAGGGGTTATAGGTTCCCAGTCAGCTGAAGAGGTCGGCATAGCTGCCAAGGCTTTTGGCCTGAAAGTGGCAGTTATCTGCCAGAGGGGCCGCGAGAGCCTGTATATGAAATACAGCAGGCATCTCTTCGATTACCAGATAGTGGTGGATAAATTCTCGGACATTGCCAGCAAGGAAGTGCAGGATAAGCTGCTTGAGCTAAACACTGTCTTCATGCCTAACAGATCATTCTCTGTTTACCTTGGCTATGATAAGATAGAGAACGACTTTAAGGTTCCGCTTTATGGAAACAGGCTCATACTAAGATCTGAGGAACGCACATCCGCAAAGAACCAGTATACACTCCTTGAGAAGGCGGGGATAAAGATGCCAAGGCTGTTTGACACGCCTGAGGGCATAGACAGGATGGCAATAGTCAAGGTGCAGCAGAGGGCAAGGCCTCTTGAGAGGGCTTTCTTCTATGCAAAGTCACCAGAGGAATACTACGAGATCAGCAGCAGGCTCGTCAGGGATGGCATCATAGATGATGAGGGACTTGGCAAGGCACGCATAGAGGAGTTCGTGCTGGGGCAGAGATTCAACGCAAATTTCCAGGGATGGGCACTTGCCGACGCATTTGACACGTTTGACTTCGCAGGCTTTGACGACAGGAAACAGACCAACCTTAATGGGGTTCTTGCTCTCCCTGCAAAGGAACAGATATCCTTAAATGTGGCGACAACAAATGAGGAAGTTGGGCACTATGGGCTTACCATGCGCGAATCGCTAAAGCCCCTGGTATATGATGCGGCTGAGAGGTTCATGGCCATGTGCAAGGATGATTTTCAGCCAGGCATGCTGGGCCTTTTTGCGCTGCAGGGCGCCTTGGCCAGCAATCCCGACGATGGGAAAGGCGGGCTTGCCTTCTACGTATTCGATCTAAGCCCACGGATACCGGGAGCGCCTGCTGTAGGGCCAACATCCCCAGAGATGAGGAGACTGAGCCTGAAGTATGCTAGCGCCCTTAGGAAGCATAATGCGGACAGGATAGATACGCCGATGGATATGCCTGTTCTTGACATAATTGAAGCTGCCTCGCAGGAGCGTCTTGATGAGGTTGTTACATGATATCAAGGGATGAAATTGCTGGCGTTCTGGCCAGATACGACAAGAACAAGATAGCGATAGGTACACTTTGTTCACATTCTGCGCTGCAGATACTACATGGAGCCAGGCAGGAAGGGTTCAGGACGGTTGGGATATGCACAAGGGACAGGGTTGCGCTGTACAACTCGTTCCCGCAGGCAAGGCCGGACGAATTCATAGTCGTGGATAAATTCAGCGATATGCTAAGCGAGGAGAATCAGGAGCTTATGCACAAAAATAACGTTATTCTGGTGCCTCACGGATCGCTTGTACAGTACGTTGGCCCGGGCAATGTGCGTGACAAGTTGCTGGTGCCGATGTTCGGCAACCGTGCGACACTTGAATGGGAAGGGGACAGGGCCCTTCAGCGCAAGTGGCTGGTTGGGGCAGGGCTTAAGATGCCTGAAGAATATGCAAATTCGACAGTAATAAATAAGCGCGTTTTTGTGAAATTCTCAGGAGCCAGAGGAGGTTCTGGATTCTTCACCGCTGACTCGAAGGAGGAATTCGACAGTAAGCTGAATGACAGGATAAAGACAGGGCTTGTGAGCATCCAGGATGCCAAGAATGCCACCATCCAGGAATTCGTCCCTGGAGTGAGGTACTATTTCCAGTATTTTTACTCCCCGTTTGAGGAACCTACAGGGCAGTCAATGGCAGGGAGAGTGGAGCTGCTTGGCATAGACAAGAGAGTAGAGACAATAGACGAGGCTTATCGCGGGCTGCCGAATGTCCCGGAGGAGTTCTTCGATTACACAATCACAGGCAACCAGCCTGTTGTCATAAGGGAGAGCCTACTGCCCGAAGTGATGAAGATGGGAATCGACACGGTGGGCAACTCGGTGAAGCTCTTCTCCCCTGGAATGCAGGGAGCGTTCTGCCTTGAGACTGTGTATCACCCGAAGAGTGGATTTAGGGTATTTGAGGTTTCGGCAAGGATAGTGGCAGGCTCTAATCTCTATCCCCAGGGATCCCCGTATTCTGCATATCTGTTCAAGGAACCCATGTCTACGGGAAGAAGGATAGCAAGGGAGATAAGGACGGGGATAGGCAATGGCAGGCTTGGAGAGATAGTCTACTGAGCCGTTATGATACCTTTTTATTTTTTTCAGTAGCTATCAGAAGTGGAAACTGTTTCTCGCTAAAACGTGGTAATATGCTAGACCTACTGCTTGGAGGTTTTTACGGAGACGAAGGAAAGGGCAAGATAGCCTCTTATCTGGCTATAAAAGACATGCCGGACATCGCTGTTAGGACAGGCAGCATAAATGCAGGCCACACAATAATGTACAATGGCAAAAGGTATGGCCTTAGGTCTCTGCCCTCAGCCTGCCTGAACGGCACGAGCACGCTCGCAATGGCCCCTGGGGCACTCATACGTAGGGATGTGCTGTTTAGGGAGCTTGAGGAGACCGGATCCTCCACAAGGCTGATAATAGACCCGCACACAGGAGTGATCACGGACCAGGATGTTGAGGAAGAGAGAAACAGCGACCATTTGAAGGGCACGGTCGGAAGCACGCTGCAGGGAGTTGGAAGCGCAGAATCCAAGAGGATACTCAGGACGCTTAAGCTTGCAAAGGATTATGAGGAACTGGCCAAATACATGGCAGATGTGCCTGACAGGGTTATCAGCGCTCTTGAGGACGGAAAGAGGGTACATGTGGAAGCTACGCAGGGGCATTTTCTGAGCCTTTACCATGGCGAATATCCGTTTGTAACCAGCAGGAACACCACGGCTTCGGGGGTGCTAAGCGAAGTAGGAATAGGACCCAGGTATGCAGACAACATAATAATGATTTTCAAGGCTTTCATAACCAGGGTTGGTGGCGGGCCACTTGAAGGCGAGATAACGCATGAGGAGGCCAAGGCGCTTGGAGCTGATGAATACGGCACTGTGACTGGCAGGGCGAGAAGAGTGTCGCACTTCAACCCCGAAGTGGCAAAGGAAGTTGTCAGGATAAATTCAGCCAACCAGATGGCAATAACCAAGCTTGACGTGAAATTCAAGGGCGCTTACAAGATAAGGGATTACAGCAAGCTGCCAGGAGAGGCAAAGGAGTGGATAGAGAAGGTGGAAAACGAAGTAGGCGTGCCTGCAACGCTTCTTGGTACCGGGGAAGACACAATGGATGTTATTGACAGGAGGGAGGAGCTGATCAAGTGATCAGGAAAGCTTCTGGTAACTCTCGGAAAGCCCGCTGGTAGTTAGCCTTACGAATTTTGCATTCTTGCGCAGTTCGTCCAGGCTTGATGCGCCGCAGTAGCTCATGCCGGATCTTACACCGCCGACAAGCTGTTTTATCACCTCCTTTAAGCTGCCCTTGTAAGGCACCGATGATTCTACGCCTTCTGGAACTATGTCGAATATATCCTGCGGGTCTATCTCCTTCTTGTCCATTTTCTTCCTGCTGACGTTTGCCCCGAACGAAGCCATGCCCCTATAGGACTTATACTTGGCCCCATTTCTTACTGAGAAGTAGCCTGGGCTTTCGTCTGTGCCGGCGAACATGCTGCCAATCATTACTGCGCCTGCGCCTGCTGCAAGTGCCTTGGTTATATCGCCAGAAGTCTTTATGCCGCCATCTGCTATCAAACAGATGCCGTGCTTCCTGGAGGCTTCGTAGCAATCCATTACTGCAGTCAGCTGCGGCATTCCGGCCCCTGTGACGGTGCGGGTTATGCAGGCGGCCCCCGGACCTATGCCGACCTTTATGCCGTCAGCCCCTGCTGAAATTAGATCCTCAGCGCCCTCCTTTGTAGCCACATTTCCTGCGATTATCGGCACCTCAGGTATGGCCTTTTTTATCTTCCTTAGTGCTTCAAGCACGCTGGCTGAGTGGCCGTGAGCTATGTCGAGCACAAGAAGGTCTACGTCGGCATTTACAAGGGCATCTGCCCTGTCTATGTAATCCCCCTTCACCCCTATTGCAGCGCCTACCAGCAGCCTGCCGCGCCTGTCCTTTGCAGACTGCTCGGAATTAACCGTCCTGTATATGTCCTTTGAGGTTATAAGGCCCCTGACTACATTGTCCTTGTCCACCAAAGGGAGCTTCTCAAGCCTGTGGCTGTCCAGCACGCTGAGCGCCTGCTCTGAGGACATGCCAGGGGTTCCCACAACTAGCCTCTGCCTTGGAGTCATGGCCCTTGAAGCGCTTGTCTTGTCATCCTTTACAAACCTTATGTCCCTGTCAGACAGTATGCCAAGCAGCTTGTGCGATTTGTCTACGATAAGCAAGCCGCTGACGCCATTCTTTGACATTACCGCTCTTGCATCGCCAACAGTGGCGTCTGGGCCTATGCTGTATGGTTCGTCAATTATGTAGGATTGGGAACGTTTGACGCGACGCACCTCGCTTGCCTGCTTCTCCATGTCCATGAATCTGTGTATTATGCCAATGCCGCCGTTCGATGCCATTGCTATGGCCATTGGAGCCTCGGTTACGGTGTCCATGTTAGCGCTTATGAGTGGCACGTTGAGTTTTATGCCCTTTGTTAGGTGGGTCGAGACATCAACGTTCTTTCTGGAGTCTATGTCGGATTTTTTTGGAACAAGAAGCACGTCGCCATAACTCAGCGCGTATTCTATGTCTTCTATTCTCAATAGGGCACCCGGACGGCTTTGGATCAATGTTGTATGACATTGCGCAGCCGCGACAGAGCTATTAGCAATTGGCGTATTATAAAGCTTTTGCAGACAGTCTTGACATATCCTGCAAGAATGCAAAGTAATTTATCTTAGATGAGTTCTATTTTAGGGTGACATCCTCCCACCCGTAAACGGTGTGGGCTTGCTCTGCGTTCATGCAATCACTGCATCCCGCAAAGGATGTGTTTTATCGGTTCTCAGTTCTTCGAGAGTCGCCTCCTTTTGGGGTCTTACATTCTCTCCCTGAGCGTGACTTCCCCTCTGTCCCAGGGTAGTTGCCCTGTGCAATATATTTATTGATGCATTTACGTCCCTGTCCTTTGACATTGCGCACCTCTGGCAGTTATAGGTTCTTTCCGATAGTGGCATGTCTTGTATGTTGCCGCAATTGCTGCACTCCCTTGAGGTATTTCTTGCATCCACTTTGATTACCCCCATACCAGCACTTTCAGCCTTGTATGAGAGAAATTGGATGAACCTATTCCATGAAGCATTGTGAATCGCACCTGCGAATCTGTGATTCTTTACCATATTCTGAATTTGAAGGTCTTCAACTGCAAATGAGGTGTATCCTGAAGTGACCAGCATGTTTGATAACTTGTGCAGATAGTCGTCAGACTGGTTTGTCATGTGTTCGTATGTCTTCTGGAGGCCTGCCTTTGCCTTCTCCCGTCTCTTTGAACCCCTATCTCTTCTTGCAACTCTTTTTTGCCAGATGGCAATCCTCTTTTTCTTTTGCTGCATGAACTTCGGCTTCTCTATCTTTGTTCCGTCAGAGAGTGCGATGAATGAATTTAGCCCCAGGTCTATTCCCACTGGATTTGAATTTTCCACTTCTGGAATCTTGATGTCAGTTATCGCAGTGAAGATCGCATAATACTTATCAGCATCCTTCTTGATTGAAAGCGTCTTGATTTTGCCTTCAATTGTTCTGTGCAGTTCTATTTGCATAGTCCCTATCCTCGAAACCCT